>CBEUWV010000203.1:0-4214 GCA_965546895.1 uncultured bacterium | reverse complement strand
AGATGAATGTTCCTTGAAAGTTGATTGCTGATTCATGGTGGAATTATACCGCATTGGCTGGCGCCTTCTATTTTTTCCGGGCCACTTCTTTATAAAAGCACCTCAAACAAGCCATCGGTTCATCTATTATTATGCCGTTTTGAGAGTTCATCGCCCGTTTCCAGTCGGAGCCACCATCACACATTGCTGAGAAGTAGGAGTAGGGGTCAGAAAGTGCAAGTGGGAGGCTGAAAGGAATGACGGGAAAAAAACCAGATAACACCCCTGTCTCTCTGTTGGTCATGACCTTACCCCATGGGGTAAGGCCACCTGTCTTTTCCTTTTCTTTATTTACACTCGCACTTTCACTGCCGCGAAGCGGCAGGACTGGGCGAAGGACACCGAAAAGTCACAGCATTGGTCACTCATTTTCAGCATCAATTCGTGGAAAGCGCATCTGAATCAACAGACCACCGCTTTTAGAAGATGCTGCCCGTATATTCCCATCCATGGCTTCCACGATGGTTCTGCATATCGCAAGCCCCAGGCCCGAACCATTCTGAGTATCCTGGCGACGGGATTCGTCTCCCTTGAAAAAAGGATTAAAAATGCGGTCAATGACGTCCTCACTCACTCCATTTCCAGAATCCGAGAAATCAATTACGCCCTCTTTTCCCTTTCGGTAACAGGAGATGATTACACCTTTTGTCTGATCCGCGTATTTGCTCGAATTGTCCAGTAGATTTTCCAGAACACGACTTAACTGCTCCCTGTTCCCTCTTATTGAAAAGGGTGTGTCAATGTTCAACTGAACCGGCAATCCCCCCTTGTGGTTTGTCAGGAATTCAGCCAGAAACAAATCCATTTGCACTCGTTCACGTCTGAAGTTCTTGCGCCGCTGCACATCCAGCACCTGGTTCACAAGGCCCTGAAGTTCTGACAAGTCCTTCAGAATCCGATCCCGTGTGGAGGATGCCGGCAATAATTCAACCGCAACGCGCATACGGGTTATTGGAGACTTCAGGTCATGACTCACATCCCTGAGCAGTCGTTCCTTATCCGACATTGTCTGACGTACCTGCTCCTTCATCTCGCCGAACGCGTCAAAGAGCCTTCTCAAGTCGCCGGATCCCTGTATCGCACGGCCCTCATCCATCCTGTCGGGAAATGCGCGGATCGCAGATTCGAGCTCGCTCAAAGGATCTGCAAGCCAGCGCTTCACGAGGAAAAACAGAAATGCCAGTATAACAACCACACTGAAAGTAACCATAAAAGCTGTCCGTCTCACTCGGCTGTTGTCTCCATATTTCACCAACACAAAGCTATTGGGGCCCCGATCCACTTCGATTCCGATCGGCGCATTTCCTCTCTTCAGCATGAACATCCTAGACCGTCCAGGCTGATCCGGCCGACGAAGTTGACGTCCCGGCCAGGGTTCCCGTTTCAATTTCAGGTATCCTTCCGATGTGAAAAATTCCGGATCAGAAGTTATCCTCTCTCCACCCCTCTGAACCAGTATATGCAGTCTGTATGTGGAAGCCAGCCGGTTGATTGTTTCAGGGCTTGAGTCTCCTGCAATTTCTCTCAGAAGGAATTGAATGAAACGTCCCTGCGCCGGGTTCAGGGTACTGAGACGACGTTCCTGAAAACGAACAAAAAAGAGAGTCAACAGCAAGAATGTGATAATGGCAGCTGAGACAGCGACCACGAGCACCAGCTTTAAAGGTATTTTTCTCATCTTAGTCAATAAACATGTAACCGGCTCCTCGAACCGTCTTGATGAATTGAGGGCTGCCTGGGTTATCTCCCAATTTCGAACGAAGTCGACTGATAGCCACATCAATGGATCGGTCGTAGACTTCCCACTCGTAGCCTTTCAAAGATTCCATAATAAAATCACGACTGAGTATTCGGCCTTTTTTGGTCACCAGCAACTCCAGCATGTCATATTCCATGGTGGTAAGATCCAGCAATTCTTTGTCTCTTTTTACCTCTTTTCGTGCTGGAATCAATTGAAGGCCGGAAGTAGTCGTAATTTCCTCCCGACCATTTTCTTCATCTGAACCGCTGCGCTTCAGTATAGTCCGGATCCGGGCCACCAGCTCCCTCGGTTCAAATGGTTTGGGCAGGTAGTCGTCGGCTCCGAGTTCCAGGCCCAGGACCCTGTCCATGACTTCTCCTCTTGCCGTCAGCATAACAACCGGAATACTGGATTTTTCACGAATTTCTTTCAAAACAGCGAAACCATCCATTTCAGGCATCATCACATCCAGCACAAGCAGATCATATTCCCCGGATTCCAGTTTCAAGAGCCCGCTGCGAGGGCGAATGGCCGTATCCACAATAAATCCGAAATCTGACAAATAATTCTCAAGCAGTTCATTCAGGTTCACATCGTCGTCGATGATCATCAAACGGGATTTGTTATTTTCCGCCATATTCCAATCCCCCGGCAATGCGTTGTTTTGACCAGTATATCATCCAACTTTGTTGTTTCTCTCATATTTCAGGTACGTAACAGTTTGTAACACACCCTTTCACCCTCTCAGCGTTGCCCTCAACCTCATGGGGTGAATAAACAGGTCCAGTGCGTCCTCAATTTCCGTCGCGATGATATCCGATGCTCCCAGCGTTGCCGACGATACGCCCTCCCCCAATACAACCGCGACTCCCAAACGGGCTTTGGCCAGCATTTGTCGGTCATTTCTCCCGTTTCCAATGGCCGCTGTCTGCGTAGCACCGAGCTTCGCGACAAGTGCTTTCTTTGCCTTTGACTGATTGTCCGGCCCATGCAGAACCACAATCTCCACCGGTAAAGGCTTTAACTGGGATTTTACGGTTCCGAAAGTATCGGCAGTAACCACATAGAGTGATAGTTTTGTTGACAGTATCCGCAACCGATCTGCCACACCGGGCTGCAACTCTCCGTCCACCGCGAGGGTGCCGTTAAAATCCATTACAAGGAATTTCAGATTAAGCTTTCCGAAATTCGGAATATCTATTTCTATCATTGTTTCACCTTCCCGGGCAGTATGGTCATATGTCGGTCCCCAAGAAGCCAGACAAAGGGGATTGCAAGAAAAGACAAGGTGAACGCTGCGCGAAACGTCATCTCCATGCCGAAATGGTCCGCTCCCCAACCCACCAGTAAGGCAGTTCCCGCACTTCCAATGAAATTCAGTGTCATGTAAATACTGTTCATAAACGCAGGTCGGTCTGATTTTACATCCTGAACCAATGCCAGCACCACCGGCCCGGCTGAAATGAGGAAAAAGCCAAGTAACAGTAAAATAACAATGGATAAGAGCCCGTGACTCAGCAGAAAGGCCCAACCGAGGACCGGGGAAACGATGGAAACAATCAACAGCATGTTTCGCCGCCCCAGATGGTCAGAAAGGCCGCCACCCCAGAATGTACCGATGGCTCCGGTTAGCTCCAGTGCGGATAGAGAAATACCTGCAAACCACAGGTTTTCTCCCCTGGAAGCCAGATAAGTCGGCAGAAAAACCATCAACGTCGTGCGAATTAATGCTCGGAAGATCGTGTAACCGGTAAGAATGGTTAAAAATGGGAGAAATCCTTTCAGAGTTTCCCGAACTCCGGTTCTAACACCATGATCCATGTGTTCCCGGTGAAACACCATTTTTCGAAATCGCAAAAAAAGAAATGCGGATGCAAACAAACCGAAAGGGATCAGCTTCCATGTCCCCTCCAAACCCCACATGGATACAGCACCCAGTATAACCAGCGGTCCGATGGTGCGGGCGGCCTCTCCTCCCAGCATGTAAAAACTCATGCCTTTTCCCACCCTGCTCCCGGAAACCGCTTTGATCATCACCGGGCCAGGCACGTGAAAACACATCGCCCCGATCCCCATAGACAATAAAAGCAGCACCAGAACACCGTAGTTGGGAGCCATGCCAAGAAGAGACATGGAAACAGCGGTGATGGCCGGAGCAAGAATCAGGAGATATCGCACCCGGATACGGTCCGCGAGAATCCCCATCAATGGATTCAACAGGGATGGTGCCCGCTGCGCCACTGTTAAAAAACCTGCCAGCGTATAAGAGATCTGAAGTTTTTCAATCAACAGAGGAAGAATAGGGGCAAGGAAAGAAGAGTAAATATCGTGGACCAGATGGGCACTGGAAATCAACAGTACATTTCCCGTCTGAAAATTTGATCTGCCACTTTCTTTTGTTTTCAGCTCAACACTCATTGAGTTTCCTCCATCA
>CBEUWV010000202.1:0-4228 GCA_965546895.1 uncultured bacterium | reverse complement strand
TACGGGTCAGAACAAAGGCGAGAATCACCCCGGTAAAGGTGAAGGGAATGGAAATCATTATGACCAGTGGTTGTTTCAATGATTCAAACTGGGCAGCCATTACCATGTAAACGAGGAGGATGCCGAGAATCAACAACAGTGTCAGTGTGCGAAATGCTTTGGTCTGTTCTTCCACATCCCCCCCGAATTTGTAGTAGTATCCGGGCGGCATGTCGTAGTGTGCAAGTGCTTTTTGTAAAAGCGCCGAGGCCTGGCCCAGGGAGGTGTGAAAAAGGGAGGCTTCCACCTTTACCACACGCTCCCGGTTAATTCGCTCGATCTTTACCGGGCCGCCCTGATCACTGAACGTGACCAGGTCTGCCAGGGTGATATTCCGTCCATCGGGAGTGGGGATCTTGATTCGCTGCAGGTCTTCATACCGGGTACGAAATTCGGGCTTCAACCGGACAAAGATGTCAAAGTCCTTCCCGCCATCCCTGAATTTTGAGGCTTTGTACCCATAAAAACTGGATCGAAGAATTGTCGCGACATCCGCTGCGGAAAGACCTGCCACCGCCAGCTTTGAGCGATCCAGTTGGAGCCAGATTTCCGGTCGGGGGCTTTCTTTTGTTGTGGTCACATCCACCAGGCCGGGGATTGTCTCCATAATTTTCTTAATATCCCCCGATATTTTATCCAGCTTTGTGAGGTCATCTCCATACAATTCCAATGAAACCGGTTTCCCCTGGGAAGAAAAAAAGATTTTCTGGTATGCGCTCATGGCACTGACAGAAAGTTTCTCAATTCCCGGTATTTTTTTCAGTTCCTTTCTCATCACGTCAGCAATTTCCTTGGCGGAACGTTTTCGTTTTGTCCTGTCCACGAGTTTTGCCCCGGACTGGATGATGTATGTGCCTTCTTCAAAGCCCAGGGCGTTTCCCTCACCTTTCTCTGTTCGACCGGCAAACACATAGGCATGTTTTCGCTCCGGTACCAGTTTCCCGTACAGGTCCATTACTTTTTTTGCGATTCGGGCCGATTCCGCCAGCCTGACTTTCTGGTTCAGCTCAATGTTAACGGAGAGTTCGCCATTGTCCGCTTCCGGCAGGAACTGAGATCCAACCATCGGCACCATGAACAACACAGAAATGAAAATAATGAGTGCAACGAGAACGGTTCGCCAGGGATGGCCAACTCCTTTTCCAAGCAAGCGCCCGTAAAGGTCTTCCACACGGGCGTAAAACCGGTCCACCGCGTCCTGGAGCCGGTGTCCCTTCCCTGACATGGACAGGAAACGGGAACTGAGCATGGGTGTCAGCGATAATGAAACAAACAGCGACGCCAGCAGGGTAACAGTCACAATAACCGCGAGCTGTCCAAAGATAATTTTTGTGATTCCGGTGGTAAAAATCATCGGCAGAAACACAATGACCGTGGTCAGGGTAGAGGCGGAAATTGCCATTCCCATTTCCGATGCGCCGTGTATTGCCGCTTTCCCCCGAAACCGTGCACCTTTTTCCAATTTCTTCATGGTGTTTTCCACAACCACAATGGCATTGTCCACCACCATGCCAATGGCAATCACCATCGACATCAACGAAATGACATTGATGGTGTAGCCCAGCAGGAACATGGCGGCGATGGCAATGATAAGGGAAAAAGGGATTGTCACTGACACAATCAATGAGGAACGGAAACTGCCGAGAAAAAGAAATGTCACGAGAATCACCAGCAGGCCGCCGTACAGCAGGCTGGTTCTCAGGTTGGAAATCATGTTCCTGATGCTGTCTTTTGTGTTAATGATGGGCTGCATCCCCACATCTGAAGGCAATCGTTTCTTCACTTCCGCCAGTTTTCGCTCCACAGCCTCCACCACTTCCACAGTGTTGGCTCCGGACTGCTTCTGCACGTACATCACCAGAGACGGGTCCCCGTCCGCATAGCCCTGTCCAATTGCCTCTTTGAACCCGTCCGTCACTGTCGCCACATCCCGTATGTACACCGGCTTGCCATTGAATACCGTCACCGGGGTATCTGAAATTTCCGTTGCCGATTTGAACCGCGCCGGCAAGCGCAGCTCATATTCCGAGATACCGGATTTGATGCTTCCCAGTGGCAGATTGATATTTTCTTCCTTGATACGCTGAATCAAGGTGAGCGGTGTCAAGTGGTACATGGCCAACTTTTCCGGATCAAACTCAACATTGATTTGCCGTTCCCGGTTGCCTTCAATAATGACCGCCCCGACACCGGGGACCTTCTTCAGATTGTCCGCCACCACGTCCTTTGCCAGACGGCTGAGTTGGGGATAACTTTCCCTCGCCGTCATCGTCATGATCAGCACCGGCGCCATGGCGGAATTGAACTTGAAGATCATGGGATCATCAATTTCTTTGGGTAGTGATCGCTTTGCAAGGTCAATCTTGTCCCGCACATCACTGGATGCCACATCGAGGTTCGCACCCCAGTTAAATTTACAGGTAATAATGGAGATATTATCCTTCGATGTGGAAAGGATTTTGTCCAGGTTGTTCACTGAGCTTAAGGAGTCCTCCAGAATCTTTGTCACGTCGTTTTCAACATCCGTCGCGTTGGTGCCTGGATAAACCGTTATCACACTGATGGCCGGAGGGTCAATCTTAGGCAGCAAATCCACCGGTAACTGGAAATAGGACACCACCCCGAGAAGGAGCAATGCCATAAAGAGCATGGTAACGGTTACCGGCCGCCGGACACTGAGTTCAGGTAGTCTCATCCTTCCCTCCCTATTCCTGAACCCTGACGGGGGTACCGCTCTTCAATAGTCCCATTCCCCGGATAACGAGCCGGTTCCCAGGTACAAGTCCACCCAGTACTTCCTGCACGTTTCCCTGTATCCGTCCCAGCTTCAATATTCGTTTCTGCGCCCGCCCGTCTTTTCCCACAACAAAACAGTAATACACACCGGTTGCCGGCAGGCGCAGCAGGCCATCTCTATCCGCTGCCGGTGCCTCGCTGGAACCCGCAACGATTTTTACCTTGCAGAACATGCCCGGCCGAATGCGGCCATTCTGATTATTCAATACAATCTCTACCTTCCCGCTTCGGGTTGCAGGATTCACCGAAGAAGAAACCGCTTTCAGGGATGCCTCCAGCACAAGGTTCAGCGCGGGAATGGAAACAACCGCCTTCGCACCCTTCTTTGTCAACGGCAGCAACTTCTCACCCACGGAAGAAACCACCTTCACCCGGCTCAGGTCGTCTACAATAAAAAGCGCTTTCCCACCTCCAGCCACAGAGCCCAAATCCAGGGTTCTCCGGGAAACCTGCCCATTGATGGGAGACTTGATAAAATAATCCGCCAGCCTGGCCTTCAACGCATTGTACTGGCCTTCAATCTGCTTCTTTGTCTCCACAGTGGCTTTCAATTCCGCCTGAACCGATTCCAGCCGGTGCTTTGACACGGCATCCTGTTCAAACAAGCGCTGAAACCGGGCTTCATCCGTTTTCAGCAAGGTCAGTTTTGCATCTACCGCTCCCATTGCTCCCTGCAGAGAGGCCAATTGCTCATCCACCGCACGATGATCAATCTCTGCCAGAATCTGACCCTTTGAAACGGAATCACCGATATCCACCTTCATTCGGGTAATGACCCCACCCACGGTGGGAACCACAATGGCCCGGTTGATCGGGACAACCTCCCCGGTTCTCTCTTCACTGATATCAAAAGCGGTTGATTTCACTTCCACAACGGATACCGGAACAACTTCCTGATTCTCCACCTTTGTCTGCTGCTTTCCGCAGGCCAAAGCCAATACCATCAATCCAAAGCCTATCCATTTCATTCTGCTCAATTTCTCAGCCATGAATCCGCCTCCTCCATATTTTCAGAAAGTAACCGCAACCGCAGTCCGGAAGCCCGCCATTCGTCTTCAGCACTGTTAAATTCCGCTTCCGCATCGGCACGCAGCGTAATGGCATCGGACAGATCCACTGACGAAATCAGGTGTTCCTTAAATTGGAGCTCACTTACCCGATAGTTTTCTTCTGCCGATTTCAGCCGCCGTTTCAATGCCTCGACCTTTTCCGACAACGCGGCAAAGCGGTCCATTTCCGTTCCAACCTGAAGGATAATCAATGCCTTCGCGTCCCGTTTCCGGAACCTGCTCTGTTCCGCCATTAACAGTTCGCTCCGGCGCTGGTAATGCCGTCGAAACCCGTCAAACAAGCGAAGCCGGACTCCCGCGAGAAACGAGGTGTTGGACTGGTT
>CBEUWV010000201.1:0-4239 GCA_965546895.1 uncultured bacterium | reverse complement strand
TCCAGCCATCACAAAGAGATGCCAGATTTCATGGAAGCCGAATTTTCCCGGCCAGGGGTCCGGTTTTTTCAACGCATAGATGATGGCGCCAACAGTGTAAAATGCGCCGCCGGACGCCAGCCAGAACAGGCCTTCCGGTGTCAGTACCTTTACAATGGGATAGATTGCGACAATGCAGACCCAGCCCATAAGGAGATAAATGGAAGTGGCAATCCACCGGGGCGCTTCCAGCCAGAAGAGAGACATAAAAATCCCGGCAAATGCCAGTCCCCAGACGACTCCGAAAATGCTCCAGCCCCACCCACCCCGGAGCGGAACCAGGCAGATGGGCGTGTAGGTGCCGGCAATGAGCATGTAAATCATCACATGGTCCAGCGTTCGGAGTATCTTCTGACCCCGCTTTGAAAGGGGCAGCAGATGATAGAGGGCGCTGGCGGTGTATAAAAGCACCATGCTGGCACCGTAAATTGAGAAGGATACCACGTGCCAGGCTGTGGCCCGAAGGGCAGCCAGGGTCACCAGTACGGACAAACCGGCTATGGATAAGAACGCACCGGCGAGATGGGAAAGTCCACTGAAGGGGTCTTTCAGCTTCTTGAATACGTGCATGTCTGCCTCCGTACAGTAAAGAGATTGTGTTAATCAAGCCACGGCATAAAAATAACACGGACACTGAACAGCTTCAATCTTTTTAGAAAATAAAAGATTTAATTGTAAAAAAGGTGCAGACTCAGTATATTTTATTCAGGAGTTAATCATGTTTCAGGAAAGTGAAGTTGTCAATCTGGTCTTGGCCCTTTTAATCACAGGTTTATTTGTGTTTTTTTCCAGGGGATATCGGCGTCCACGGTTTCCTTTTCTTTACGCGGGTTTTTTCTGCATGCTTCTGACCTATGTATTTACCGTTGCGGAAGGGCTAATTTTTCCCGTTTTTTTCAATCTGCTGGAGCACTTCTGCTACGCATTATCCGGTATCCTTTTTCTCGCGGGTTGTGTGAAACTGGCCTCAAAGCGGTGGAATGCTCATGGCTGAACACCTGGTTGTCCTTTTCGATATCATTTCGTTTCTTGCCTTTTTAACCGCATTCCTCCTGCTGTTCCGGGTGCCGCGGGAGAGAATGGGCCGCTCCACCCGTGCCTTTCTCCAGGCAGCACTCTTTATCTATGTTTTTGTTGGATTATCAAACATACTGGAACACAGCGGAATAACTGCTTCGTTGGACGTATTTCAAGATTATATTGAAATTGCTTTCCCCCTATTATTCATCTTTTTCCTGTATTCCACTATGTTACGCAGCGAGGTTGGGTTGCGTCTCATCACCGAAAAACAGCTTCTTCATGTCATTGACATAGCGGAAAGGCGGTTTCAGGCCTTTACGGAGCACACCCCGGCTATCGTGTTCATTAAGGATATGGATGGAAACTATCTTTTCGCAAATGAAAAACGCCGGGAATTGAACGATGTTCCTGGAAAGGGGATGGATGTAGCCAACTGGCCGGATGAGGTCATTGAGGAGTTGCGGAGCCATGACCGGATTGCGTTGACGGAAGGGAAATGGAGTGGAATTGAAAAAAACCCGGACAGGGAAGGGAAAGTGCACACCTTTCAAGTGAGCAAATTCCGGATTCCACAGGAAGAAGGACAATACCTGATTGGTGGCGTTGCACTGGATATCACGAAAGCACACGAGACGGGACAGGAACGTCATCGCCTTGCGTCGATTCTGGAGCAGCTTGGAGAAGGAATTATTGTGACAGATGAAGACGGTACAATCGAATATATCAACAGGGCCTACGAAATAATGACTGGATATGAAAGGGAAGAGTTGCTGGGAAAGAGCCCGAGAATCCTGAAGAGCGGAGAGCAGGATGAGGAATTTTACAGAGACCTGTGGGGCACGATTAAGGCTGGCCATACCTGGCAGGGACAGATAATCAATAAGGCGAAAGATGGCTCACTGTTTCATGAGCAAGCCACCATCTTTCCCATCAAAAACGAAAGCGGTGAAATTGTTCAATTTGCTGCTTTGAAACGGGATATCAGCCGGGAAATTGAACTGGAGGAAACCCTGCGCCAGTCCCAGAAGCTGGAAACCATCGGTCAGCTTGTGGGGGGCATTGCCCACGACTTTAACAACATTCTCACAGCGATCAACGGGTACTCAGAACTGGCCATGTCACAACTTGAACCCGAGAGTAAAGTATTTGACTATGTCAGGCGGGTACGGGATTCAGGGGATCGGGCCGCTGCTTTAACGCGGAAGCTGCTGGGTTTTGGGCGAAAACAGATGATTCAACCCAAAGTCATGGACATCTCTGAAACTGTCCGGAGCTTTGAATCAATGGGAAGGCAGATCATCGGAGAAGACATTGAATTGATACTGAACCTGGGGAAAAACCTTTCACCCATTTTCGCGGACCCGACACAGATCGACCAGATATTGATGAATCTGCTGAGCAATGCGAGGGATGCAATCCTGGATGTAAAAACCGAGAGAGACCGGAAAATTATAATTGAGACCGACGAAACCTATCTGGATGGAACCTATGTAGAAAACCATGTGGGTGCCACTGTGGGTCCTCATGTTCTTCTTAGCGTGACAGACTCAGGGAAGGGAATTCCTCATGAAATACAGTTGAAAATCTTTGAACCCTTCTATACGACAAAGGAAATGGGCCAAGGGACCGGACTGGGGCTGGCAACAATTTACGGAATTGTGAAACAGAATAATGGTTCCATTTTTGTGTACAGTGAGGAAGGGCAGGGGACAACTTTCAAAATCTATTGGCCTGTTTATCAGCCGGAAACAATGATCAACGAAATCCGAAGGGAAGCCGCCGCTCTGCGTGAAAGCACTGTACAGGGGGAAGGGGTGATTCTCGTTGTGGAGGACGAGGCAGATGTTCTGAGCATTGCCAGTGCAGTTCTGAAGAGTGCCGGATACACTGTTTTAGAAGCAGATTCACCGGAAAAAGCACTGGGAATGATGGAAAGCTATGAAGGGCCGCTGGACCTGCTCTTCACCGATATGGTGATGCCGGGGATGAATGGTATGCAACTGGCTGAAAAGATGCGTGAAATACGTCCGGACCTTACCGTACTCTACGCCTCCGGTTACTCCGAAGCAGCCCTGGCACAGAGAGGCTTTGACGGGATTAATGGGTTCATGCTGCAGAAGCCCTACAGTGGTGCAGACCTGACCCGAAGGGTGCATGATCTGCTGAAACAGGGCAGATAAGTTTGAGTAAATAAAGGAAGCCGCTTTGCGGCAGTGAGAGTGCGAGTGTAGGTAAAGAAAAGGGAAGAGCTAATTACCTGATTGTTCTTTCATTTAACATTCCGGCCGTAGGCCGGGGAAGTGTTCTGATCGGAAAAGGAGAGGGAAGTGATGAGTGATGTGTGATGGGTGACAAAAATGGCAGAGAACAGGCCAACTCCCTTCTTCACGTGCACTTTCACTCGTACTTTCTGCTAATTCCCATTCTTAACTCAAACTCAGACTTAAACTTAAACTTCTTTTTTCCAGTCATTCCCTTCTGCCTCGCACTTTCACTTGTCTCTACTTATCCCTGAGTCAGCATTCTCCTTGCAACGGAGGCGGGAATACTTTAGAATTTCGTTTGAATGTTTGAAGCAGAGGTGGTTTATGGAAAAACGCACGTTTTATGTGACAACTCCAATTTATTATGTGAATGATCTGCCCCATATCGGGCATGTATATACAACCGTGATTGCAGATGTGATTGCCCGTTACAAGCGGCTCATGGGATTTGATGTCCATTTTCTTACAGGTACTGATGAACACGGGCAGAAAGTCGAAAAGGCGGCGAAGGCCGGTGGTATGGAGCCGATCCAGCTTGCTGACCAGGTTGTGGAGAATTATCTTAATCTCTGGCCCCGTCTTTCAATCAGCAATGACGATTTTATCCGTACAACCGCTCCCCGGCATGAGAAGGGGGCTGCCCATCTCTTTAAGCAGCTTCTGGATCAGGGAGATATTTATCTGGACCACTACAAGGGGATGTACTGCGTTTCCTGTGAAGCATTTCTGACTGAGACACAGGCCAAAGGCGGCAAATGCCCGGACTGCGGAAAACCGCTGGAAGAGGTTGAAGAGGAGAGCTATTTTTTCAAACTTTCTAAATATGAAAAAAAACTATTGAACTACTACGAGGAACACCCGGAGCTCATTCAGCCGGAACACCGCCGCAATGAAGTCATCTCCTTTGTGAAAGGCG
>CBEUWV010000200.1:0-4281 GCA_965546895.1 uncultured bacterium | reverse complement strand
TCCCTTTCTTCAATTCCTGCATGTGGTGAATCAGCATGTCAAAATCCACCGAATTGGGGTGGTCAAAATTGATTTTTCGCCGATCCTCCAGGGGAAGGTGCCCCAGGTCCCTGTAGTAGGAATCCTGGTCCATCAATACGATTTCATTTCCCGGAAAGCGGCGCATGATCTCCCTTGCGAAAGAAGTTTTTCCGGATCCGGTACCCCCTGCAATGCCGATTAGAAGGTTTTTCATAAAGCCAACTCTTTCATGGCGATTGCATATTGTTCGTCATTGGGAGGAGATCCATGGAATTTGTAGTTGTTTTCCATAAAGGAAACGCCTTTTCCTTTAACGGTGTGGGCGACGATGACGGATGGACGGTCCGTTATCGAATTGGCTTTCTGTACCGCTTCATGTATCCGGTCAAAATCGTGACCATCAATTTCCTGGACATGCCAATGCGAGGCCGCGAATTTGTCCGGAACAGGATTGACATTCATTACATCTGTCACGTTGCCGTCAATCTGGAGACCGTTCAAATCTACGATGGCTGTCAGGTTTCCGGTCTTGTAGTGGCCGGCAGACATGGCGGCTTCCCAGATGATACCTTCCTGACATTCACCATCTCCCAGGATGGCAAATACACGCCTGTCGGACCCGGACAATCTCATCCCCAGCGCCATTCCAACGGCTTGGGGAAATCCCTGTCCAAGGGACCCGGTGGTAACGTCCACGCCGGGGACAAATTCATTTTCCGGATGACCCTGGAGGATGGAGTCGACTTGACGAAATCGTTTGAGTTCCGCTGCCGGGAAAAACCCCTTTTCAGCAAGACAGGAATAAAGAGCGGGGGTTGCATGCCCCTTGCTCATCACAAGCCGATCCGTGGAAAAAACATCCCGGTTGTCAATGGGGTACTCCATTTCGTAAAAAAAGAGATACGTTAATATGTCAATGATGGATAGAGAGCCGCCGGGGTGCCCCGACTGGGCGGTGTATACCATTTCCACGATTTCTCTTCTGAACTTTCGGGCAAGAGCCTTCAAGCGTTTGACTTCATCCTGATTCAAGATATCCTCCACCTCGAAAATTAAAGGGGTTCTCCACTATAAACACCACACATGGGGAATGGTGCCGGGATCACCCAAGCTTGTGTACACCCATTGTAAAAGACAAAAGGGATGGCTGCAACTTGAAAACCGTTGCAAAGAAGAGTTGATGCGTTACAATGAAGCTGCAAATTTTTTTAAGGAGAACTGTTATGGGTTTACGGGAAGACGCGTTAGCGTACCATGGGGAAGGGCGAAAAGGTAAACTGGAAGTCACCCCATGCAAACCGTGCGAAACATCAAAAGAACTGGCTCTTGCTTATACTCCAGGTGTGGCTGTTCCCTGCCTGGAAATTGAGAAAGACCCAAATCTGGTATATGACTATACAAACAAGGGAAACCTGGTGGGTGTGGTTTCCAACGGGACGGCAGTCCTTGGACTGGGGAATATTGGTGCGCTGGCTGGAAAACCCGTTATGGAAGGAAAGGGCGTTTTGTTCAAACGCTTTGCGGATGTGGATGTTTACGATATCAATCTGGATACGAAAGACCCGGATGATATCATCAAAGCGGTGAAGATGCTGGCTCCCACTTTTGGCGGTATCAACCTGGAAGACATCAAAGCGCCGGAATGTTTCTATGTGGAAGAAGAATTAAAGAAGCAACTGGATATTCCTGTTTTTCATGATGATCAGCATGGTACCGCTATCATCTGTGCGGCTGCATTTATCAATGCGCTGGAGATTATCAAGAAAAAGATTGAGGATGTTAAATGTGTCTTTTCGGGGGCGGGAGCGGCTGGAATTGCCTGCGCCAAGCTGTTTGTACATCTGGGTGTGAAAAAAGAAAATCTGTTTATGACAGACAGTAAAGGCATAATTTTTAAAGGGCGTGGGAAGGGTATGAACCCATACAAGGAAGAATTTTCCAGGGACACGGAACTTCGTACACTTGAAGAAGCCATGCGGGGTGCGGATGTGTTTATCGGCGTCTCAGGTAAGGGTGTTCTGACAAAAGAAATGGTAAAAACCATGGCGAAGGACCCCATTATCTTTGCCATGGCAAACCCGGACCCGGAAATTACTCCGGAAGAGGTGGCAGAAGTCCGGAACGATGCCATTATGGCCACGGGGCGTTCAGATTACCCCAACCAGGTTAACAATGTACTTGGATTTCCCTTCATTTTCAGAGGTGCCCTGGACGTGCGGGCAAGTCAGATTAATGAAGAAATGAAGGTGGCTGCGGTGCATGCCCTTGCGAACCTCGCAAAGGAAGAAGTACCGGATTATGTAACCCGTGCATATGGTGGCGAGAAGTTCAAATTTGGCCGGAATTATATTATTCCAAAGCCTTTTGATCCTCGTGTCCTGTACTGGGAGGCACCGGCAATAGCCAAAGCGGCAATGGACAGCGGTGTTGCAAGAAAGCCCATTGAGAATTTTGATGACTACCGTGCTCGTTTGGAGATGCTTCTGGATAAGTCCCGGGAATTTCTTCAGATTATTTTCGACAAGGCCAAGGCAAACCCGAAGCGGATCGCGTTTCCTGAAGGGGACAATGAACAGATTCTGTCTGCCTGCCATGAACTGATCTCGGACGGTGTGCTGAAACCAATTCTAATCAGCAATGACGACGAAGAAGTGAAAGCAAAGCTGCTTCATCATGGCATTTCTGAAAAAGACGTCGAGATAGTCTGTCCGCTGAATGATGATGATTATCCCGATTACGTTTCTGAATATTACAATCTTCGCAAACGCAAAGGGGCAACTCCCACTGATGCGCAGAAAAGAATGCTGGATCCGCATTACTTTGGTGCGATGATGGTTCGACAAGGCCGCGCGGATGGACTTCTCGGCGGTTTAACACATAATTATCCGACAATTGTGAGACCGGGTCTTGAGCTGATAGACCGAAAAAAGGGAGTGTGCAAGGTCGCCGGCCTGTATATTGTCATTGTGAAGGGCAAACTCCTGTTTTTTGCAGATACCACCATGAACATTACGCCCAATGCAGAAGAATTGGCGGATATTGCCATTCAAGTGGCCGACTATGCCAGGAATTTCAATGTGGAACCCAGAGTGGCTATGCTTTCATTCTCAAATTTTGGCAGTTCTGAGCATCGTTTTGCTGACAAAATGCGGGATGCGGTACGGATTGTCAGAGAGAAGGCGCCGCATGTTCTTATTGATGGAGAGATGCAGGCGGATACAGCAGTTGTTCCTGAGATCATGGAAGAACATTATCCTTTCAGTACATTGCAGGGTGGGGCGAATGTGCTGATATTCCCCGACCTGGATGCGGGAAATATCGCGTACAAGTTGCTGCAGCGCCTTGGTGGAGCTACAGTGGTTGGACCGGTGCTGGTTGGATTCAAGCAGCCGGTGAACATTCTGCAGAAACACGCTGATTTGAAAGAGATTCTGAATATGGCAGCGTTAACGGTAGTGGAAGGGCAATAGCGATATAAACGGGGCCGGGAATGGACTTCACGTTCCCGGCCTGTCTATTTTCCAGGAGGGGCTTTTGGCAGATCCGTTCGGAAATCTACAGGTAGAATACAAAAAAGGTGAACTTGTTTACAGGGACGGGGATAATGCGTCTGTCATGTTTGTTGTCTCCAGCGGAGTTGTCAAACTTTTCAAAAGGGATTCCACGGACAAGCAGATTGATCTGGGCACTTACAAAAAAGGGGATATCTTTGGCGAATTGGGTGTGATTGAAACCGGGAAGCGTTATGAAACAGCCGTTGCCGTGGAAGATGCCAGGGTTGTTGTAATCAACCGTGAGATGTTCATGACATTGATTCGGAAGAATCCGGAAATCGCGGTCAAAATGATTCGAAAGTTCTCGGAACGCCTCAGTGACGCTACAAAAAAAATTGATGAACTGATCAAACGGACCGGTTTCAAGAAAGCATCCGACATGTTTGCCATTTTGAAAGTATTGGGTAGCGAACAGGTTTTCCCTTTGACGCTGAAGAAAAATTTGATTGGCCGTTACGATCCGACAATTGGCATTTGCCCCGATATTGATATCAGTATGTTTGATCCGCAGAAAACAGTCAGCCGGAAACACGCCGTAGTTTTGAGAGAAAATGATGAAAGTTTTCTTGAAGAGGAAATGGGTGTGATCAATGGAACTTACCTCAATGGCGAAAAGCTGGAATCGGGTCAACGGTATCCGATTGAGGATGGAGACAGAATCCATTTTGGGCTTGTTGCCTGCGAGTACTCGGAACGAACTGATGAA
>CBEUWV010000199.1:0-4291 GCA_965546895.1 uncultured bacterium | reverse complement strand
TCTACTTGACCTTTTCTCCTCTCAGTGCAGCGGTTCGAAGTTGGCGAAGTCGGCTTTGTTTACGAGGATGGCTTCAGTGGTTCGTTTGCCGTGGTCACCCTCTTTGGAATGGACTGCGATAATGTGCAGTACTTCGTCCGGTAACCCCAGCTCCCCGGCAAGGATGGCACCGGAAAAGGGATGACGGAGCAGTTTTCCATTATCACTTTTCATGAATTTTCCTTCTTCCCGCTTGTATTCCAGAAGCTTGCCCACATCATGGAGTAACGCGCCACTTAACAGAATGTCCATGTCCACAGGGATCTTGTTGCCATATACTTCCTTAAACGCCTTTGCCATGTTGATGGCACTTATGGTTACGCCTCGGACGTGCTCCACCATATTTACATTGCATTCCGGTATCAGCAGTGTGAATGGCATTTCATAAAGGTCCGGTGCAGACCATCCGCCCCGTTCCATTGCCGCTTCAAAACAATGATATGTTTTTTCTTTCAGTTCACTATTCTGTATCAATTCCATTTCAGGAAACATTTCTTTCAGTTTGTCTTTCATTTTTTTCTCCTTTGCCTGTTTCAGTCCAGATGGCGATTTTCCGGTCCCACATACCGATGATTGGTGGGGTGAATCTTTCGCATGGGCTTCATTGTTGTCTGTTCTTCGTGAATTTGAGCCACCAGTCCCGGTACCCGGGCCATGATAAAAAACGCGTTGGCCAGTTCGGGGGGGAAATCCAGTTCACAGAGAATCCCTCCGATAGCACCGTCCACGTTAATGGGAAGATCCTTTCCGATGACTTCATGGATTGCTTTCTGTACCGCTTTCATGGCCTCAATGTAGCGGCCGGAGACACCGGCCTCTTTTGCCGCTGACAGAAGCTTTGCGGTCCGTGGGTCCTTTGTGTGGACCCGATGGCCAAAGCCGTGGATGACCTGTTTGTTTTCGCGTTTTTCCTGAACCAGTTGAAGGGCGGCTTCCTGAAGAGAAATGTTTCTTTCATCCGCAACTGATACCACTGTTTTAACAAAATGCATAGAGTTCTCAATGGCGCCACCATGAAACTTATTGATGGCAAGAATGCCGGAGGCGATACACGCGTTGAGCGGGGCCCCTGTGGATGCAACGGTTCTGGCTGTGAGTGTGGACGGTGGCGTGGCACCATGATCCACGCTGGAAACCAGCATAATATCCATCAACCGGCCGATTCTTTCGTCCGGAAGCTCGCCTTTCAACGCAAGGTACACAACAGAAGGAAATGGCACCTTTCCCATGAGTTCATCAATGGGGTAGCCCCGCAACTGGATTTTGTTGGGCTCAATTTTGGTAACAGAAGTTTCCCAGCTGAGTTCATTGTTCATCTCATTTCTCCTTCTCATCTAAAGAGTGATTGAGTTCATATAATTTCATGTATTTAATAGCGGTATAGTCGGTTTCAAGCCAGGACAGAATCAATCCCGGTGTTCCCTTCAGAAAGTAGCACTGCCATATGTACTTCTTAAGAAAAGTGATTATAATGTGGAGCGCAACACTCCAGAATCCTGCTCTCTTTCCCCTTTTATGCTTGTCCATAGCCTTCAGAAAAGCATAAATAGAAAGTTTGTTTTTGGCATCTTCCAAGTTTTCAAAAGGATAATGCTCGATTGTCTCACAAATTTTCTGAATTCTTCCCGTCACGGATACAGCCTCATGAACGCTGCCTCCATCCCATTTTGAAAAATTTCTATTGTAGAGTCTTATTTTTCTTTCACAAGTGAGGGAACTGTTTCGAAAACACTTGCCCATAAAGTGGAGATTGCGGCGAAAAGAGTAGGCATGGATCTCCGATGAATCAGGCTGTTCCTTGAGTTTCAGTATCGCTGCCTTGAGTCCCTCAGACAAGCGTTCGTCAGCGTCCAATACCAATATCCAGTCTGTTTCCGCAAGTGTATCAGCGAAACGCCGTTGACCCCTGTACCCCTCCCACTCATGAAATACGACCTTCGCGCCGGCTCTCTTTGCGATTGTGCAGGTTTCATCCGTGCTTCCGGAATCCACCACAATAACGCTCCCGCACACCGAAAAAAGGTTTTCAACCACGCCGGTAATCTGATCCGCCTCATTTTTTGCTATGACGATTCCGGTTATTTCCATATAGTTCCTTCCTTTCAGGCGGGGGTATTGTAACACAGCATTATGATATAATCAGCTCACCCGAAATTTCCAGGAGGAGATATGAAGAAACTTATTTTACTTCTTGCTTTCGTACTTGCGGTGCCCCTTTTTTCCGCGACCCACCCCTTTACTTTCAACGACATGATCACCATGCAACGAGTAGGCGAAATTGCCGTCTCACCTGACGGAAACCAGATAGCTGTTGTTTCCACAAAATACTCACTTGAAACCAATAAGGGAAACTCGGACATCTACCTCATCAACACTTCAAAAAACACAATGAGACAATTGACGAACAATGATGCCGCGGATTTCAACCCTATCTTCTCCAGGGACGGAAAGATACTTTATTTTCTGTCCTCCAGAACCGGTACCATTCAAATCTTTTCCCTGTCCATGTCGGGGGGAGAAGCTGAACAGCTGACCCATTTACCCGTTTCCATCGGGAACCTCAAACTGTCCCCCAAAGGGACCTATTTCTCTTTTACAGCCGAGGTTTACCCGGACACCTCCAATCTCTCTGAGGTGGCCAGGCGAGACAAGAAAACTGCGAGCAGTAAATGTTCAGCAAAGGTCTATACAGAGCTGTTTGTCCGCCATTGGGACAAATGGGAAAATGGAAAGTGGGACCACGTGTTTTACATGCCGGTCATTGGTGGACCGGCAGTGGATATCATGCAGGGACTCGACGGAAATTGTCCCTCTGAACCCTTCGGGGGGCCAGACGAATTTAACTGGTCACCGGACGAGAAAAAAATCGCATTCACGACAAAAATTGGACGGGACCGTGCATGGACGACTAATTTTGATGTCTATGCCTATGATGTAAAAACCGGAACCCGTGAAAACCTGACCGCCGCGAACCAGGCTTGGGATGCTTCACCGCTCTATTCACCGGACGGCCGCTATCTCTACTATCTGGCAATGCATATTCCCGGCTATGAGGCCGATCGCTTTCGTTTGATGCGCCGGAATCTCAAGACCGGCAAAATTGTTAATCTCACTGAAAACTTTCAGTATTCTCCATCGGGAATGGTTCTTTCCGGTAACGGCGAAGACATGTATTTCATTGCGAACAAGGAAGCACATTTCCGTATTTTCAAAATGGATCTTGCGAAGAAGGCAATGCATGAACTGGTGTCCAGTCATACCAACAGCAACCTCACTTTGAATGGAAACCGTCTTTATTTCACTCAGAACAGTCTCATCGCCCCTACTGAAGTTTACAGTATGAATCTTCAAGACAATCAAGTTCAAAAGATGAGCCACTTCAACGATGAAAAGCTGAAGAAGATTCGTTTCAGTGAACCGGAGGAATTCTGGTTTACAAACCGGGACAATATCCGGGTCCACGGATGGTTTATCCCCCCTGTCAGCTTCAAAAAAGGACAGAAGTATCCGTTGGCGTTCTACATTCATGGCGGTCCCCAGGGATCATGGGAAGATAATTTTCATTACCGCTGGAATCTGGAAATCCTCCCGGCACAGGGCTATGCTGTTGTGGCCATCGATTTCCGTGGCAGTAC
Organism: uncultured bacterium; assembly: GCA_965546895.1. Classification (GTDB taxonomy): domain Bacteria; phylum Acidobacteriota; class Holophagae; order Thermotomaculales; family Thermotomaculaceae; genus UM-FILTER-49-7. The sequence goes on along the minus strand of CBEUWV010000199.1, from coordinate 617 downwards.
CGGTTACGGCGATAAGTTCCGGGAGGCCATTGAAAAGCATTGGGGGGACCGGCCATTTCATGACCTGATTGACGGCCTCGATTACGTTGTGAATCACTATGATTATATTGATAAGGACCACATCGGTGCACTGGGTGCTTCTTTCGGCGGATTTATGATTAACTGGATTGCCGGAAACGCACCGGAAACCTTCTGCTGCCTCATCAACCACGATGGTGATTTTGACCAGTATTCTTCATACTACAACACGGAAGAACTCTGGTTTCCGGAGTACGAATTCGGCGGGACACCTTTCCAGAATCCGAAGCTTTATGACAAATGGTCCCCATCACGATACGTCAAGAACTGGCAGACACCGATGCTGGTTATCCACGGCGGTCATGACTACCGGGTAAACCTGTCAGAGGGCTTGTCGACGTTCAATGCCCTACAAAGAAAGGGAATTCCTTCCAAGCTTATCGTGTTTCCGGATGAAAGCCACTGGGTACTTAAGCCGGTAAACAGCCAGTTCTGGCACAAATCAGTTATTGACTGGATGAACCGCTGGTGCAAACCACAAAAATAGAATGCTAATCAATCTGAGTGATGAGTGAAAGCGTCCTTTTCGGACGCGTGGA
>CBEUWV010000198.1:0-4376 GCA_965546895.1 uncultured bacterium | reverse complement strand
ATCAAATTTTCCGTAGCGGTAACAAACTTGTCTGTAAATTCTGCGATGTTTTTATCGTGTACATAAATTCGCTGCACAGAGATACAGACCTGTCCCTGATTGTAAAATGCCCCCAATACACAACGTGCAACAGCGTAGTCCATCCTGGAACAGTCTTTGTCCACGACGACGCCACTGTTGGAACCCAGTTCCATTGTTACTTTTTTAAGTCCGGCTACCTGTGTAATGTGCGTACCCACCGCACGGCTCCCGGTAAATGTAACTTTTGCGACGCGGGAATCGGTTACAAGCTTTTCTCCAATAGTAGAGCCGGGACCCACCGCCACACTTACAGCACCTTCCGGAATTCCCGCTTCCACAAAGGCGCGAATCAATTCAATTCCGGAAATCGGTGTCAGTCCTGCCGGTTTCAAAATGACTGGGCATCCTGCGGCAATGGCAGGAGCGACCTTATGGGCGGCCAGATTCAATGGGAAATTAAACGGGGAAATTGCCGCGACCACTCCGATGGGAAAGCGTTCATAGAACCCCATTCGGTTTTCCCCCGCGGTGCTGGCATCAAGGGGCAGGGTTTCTCCGTGGACGCGCTGGGCCTCTCCCGCGGCAAATGAGAGGTTTTCCAGACAGCGTGCCACTTCTCCTTTTGCGTATTTCAGGGGTTTCCCTGCTTCTCTGGCAATTGTTTTGGCGAGTTCATCTTTCTTTGCTGCCAGATATTTTCCCGCATCTGAAATAATCCGGCTTCGTTCATGGGCCGGGAGGTCCTGCATGGACTGTCTGGCATTTTCGGCCGCTTCCAGTGCTGTTTCCAGTTCATTGTCTCCGGTTACGGAAACTTCCGCAAATGTTTCGCCGGAATATTTGTCTTTTACGCTCTGTTTTCTGGAGGTTTCAAGCTCGTGACCTCCGATTATCAGCGGATACGTTTTCATTTTTTCACTCCGGTACAGGATTGGCTTCAATTTCATTCTACCACGGTGAGACAACAAGAACAGTGCCGAAAATCCTGAAATCACACAAGGAGCAAATCACACAAGAAGCACATGCCTTATGTGGTATAATTCATTATCAGAATCAGTTGGTATGTAAACATTTATGGTTGTTGTCGCAAAATCATGAGTAGTGCATTCACCATTGGAAACAGCTACTGCTTTTGGAGGACTGGATGAACCCGGAACCCAATCTTGTTGGAATGGCACTTTCCAGATGGTCCATCATGGTTCAGGGTGGAGTCATTCTAGTCTTATTTGCCTTTTTTGCAACTGCCTGGGCATTAACAAAGCGAAAAGTATTGTTAACCTGGACGCTGGCCTGGGGCACGGACGCGTTGGCCATGGCTTTTGTCTATCATGCGGTGGGAGTGGATACAACCTCCTTTCAAGTAGTTTCTATTTATGTGGGATACGGGCTTGCAAAACTTCTGTTTGGCTTGTTTCTGGCATTGGGACTGTATCAATATCGCAGGGCTTCATTTGCCATGGGAGCGGTCATTCCCCATTGGCTGTATTGGCTGATTGGAGGATGGATAGTTCTGTTGATTCTGTTGAATGGAAATGCGGTCCTGATACAGATTGCCGTGTATTTGGCACTTGGATTTCTCCTTGTGGCGGTGAGTCTGGACGCTCTTTCCCATGAGAAATCCAGGGGAGTGAGAATCCTGGCATCCATCCTGATTCTCGATGCCGCATGGTTCCTTCATCACGCACTGGTTTTGCTTCCTGTCTTATGGGGAGGAGGAGTCCCCGGCTATATGAGCCATATCTCTTTTGTCGATGCGATTTTCGAATTTACCGTGGGCTTGGCTTGTCTGCTTGCCGCTGGCCTCCGTGCCATGGAGGAAATGTGGGAGGCAAACAAGAAGCTGGAATTCAGCCAGCGGGCCCTGCGAAATCTGGTGGACGCGGATCCTTTGACAGGCTTGTACAATCGTCGGAGATTCCGTGGATTTATGGGAAACCTTAATGGGAAAACGGGTACCCTTATTTTCATGGATCTGGACAGATTTAAGTCTGTGAACGATAACTGGGGGCATGCTGCGGGAGACCTTTCCCTTAAAAGAGTGGCAGACGCAATGCGCAGTGTTTTTCGTGCCGAGGACGGGTTGTTTCGCATGGGTGGTGATGAGTTCCTTGCAGTCGCTTTAGGACTTTCAAAGGAAGACGCAAGGGAACGGATAACCCGCTTGCGGGAATTACTGGAAGAACCGGATGAGAATGGAATTCCGATTTACATATCTGCGGGAATCAGCGAATTCACAGGAGATACGCCGGTAGATGAGGCGCTTGCCATGGCCGATTCTTCCATGTACGAGAATAAATCGCTTCGACGCAGAGATTCTTCCACTTCTATACGGGTGAAAGAGGGTGAAGATCGATAATTAAAGGCACCAGGTTGGGAGGAAGCCATGGAAAATAAATATGTCATCAATGGATGCGAGCTGATCTTAAAAAAGGGGGATATCACGAAGGAGCCGGTGGCAGCCATTGTCAATGCAGCCAATCCCGCACTGTCTCACGGTGGAGGTGTATGCGGAGCGATTCACCGTGCTGCCGGCCCCGGGCTGGCGGATGAGTGTGCCCACCTTGGCGGATGCGAAACCGGAATGGCGAAGATTAGCGGTGGATATCACCTTCCTTCCATTTACGTTATTCACACTGTAGGACCGGTATACCATGCACACCAACCGGAAGAAGCGGCACAGTTGCTTTCCTCCTGCTATCGGGAGTCGTTGAACCTGGCCTTTAAGACCGGTATTGAAACGATTGCATTCCCGTCTATCAGCACCGGGATTTATGGCTATCCGGTAAGAGAGGCAGCAAAGATTGCCCTTGCTACCATTGCAAACTTCCTGAAGATTCATGGAAAACCCGCAAAGGTCGTGATGGTACTCTTCTCCGACAGTGATCTCAAGAATTACAACTCTATTTACCTTTCATTGGGTAAAGGTGATGCGTGATGAGTGACAAAAGACAGGGAACAGCGTCCTTTCCAGACGCGTGGATAGTGGATAGTGGATGGTGGATGGTTGAGAAAGGGAGAAAAGAAGGGTCCAATGCTCTGATTTTTCTTACCCCCTACTCCTACTCTGCAGAGTGATGGGTGATGAGTGATGTGTGATGTGTGACAAAAGGCAGTGAAGAAGCTAATTTTCTGAATTTTCTTTCATTTAACCTTTAAAATCTATCATTTAACATTCCGGCCGCAGGCCGGGGAGGTGATGGGTGACAAAAAAGACAGGGAACAAGCCAATGCTCTTATTTTTCTGTACAAGTCACAAGTTACGAATCACAAATTACGGTACCTGAGCCGCCGAATGGCGGTGCTGTGTTATACTGAATTCAGCATTCAGTTGAACGCGTGAAACTTTGTAGAAATAGCAGTCCTGGATATTTGTGACTGCGTTCCGGGGGTGTCCAGATGACGGATGACCATGGAATTCCATTGAATCTGAATTTTTTTGGCACGGAGCTCCGTTACCTCAGGAAGATTGCGCTTCGGGTGAACAGAGACAGCTTTGTATGCGATGTGAGGGGTATTGATCAGGAGGAATCCCCTCTCAGTTTCCCTCTCAAAACTCTGCATTTTCTCGTTGACATAGAAGAGGACGTAGGTCTGTATCTAAAGCAGGAATGGAAGGAGCAGGTGAATCATGTCTTGTCAGAGGGGAAAGCTGTAGAAGTGGCCCACGCCGGTGACTATGGTCGCTGGTCGCTGACGTTTTTGCCGGACGCCTGTCAGGAGACTGTATTAATTCTGGCTGAGGATTTAAAGGAGTTGGCCCATCTACAGGAACACGTGAGGGTGGCTGATACCTTGTTTCAAGGGTTGCCCAGTGGAATTGTCGTAATGGACCCTACACCACGGGTACTCTATTGTAATCCTGCGGTCACCGCGATTACCGGGTATCTTCCCTCAGAGCTCATCGGTCGAAATCCGGTGTTCATGAAATCTCCAAAGACAAAAAGAAAAGATATCCAGGTCATATGGCGAAAGCTGGAGCAGGAAGGATACTGGGAGGGGGAACTGTGGACCACCCGCAAAGGTGGAATGGACTATCCCCAGAAATTGGTTATGATCAGTGTACGGGGGAGTCGGGGACAAATGGAAAGAGTTCTGGCTATTTTCCAGGACATAACCCGCACGAAACAGAACCAGGAATTCATGCAGTACCTGTCCAGGCGCGATGTTCTCACCGGCCTCCCCAATCGGAATCATTTCCGGCGCCTGGCTAAGAAAGAAATAAGCCGGGTGATAAAAGAGGGCAGTACGGGAGCGATTGCCGTACTGGATCTGGATGCTTTCAATCTTATCAATCGGACGTACGGGCACATGCTGGGTGACGCAATGATTCAGCAGGTAGCAGAAAGGTTGAAGGA
>CBEUWV010000197.1:0-4455 GCA_965546895.1 uncultured bacterium | reverse complement strand
AAGGGAGAAAAGAAGAGCCAACTCCCTGATTATTCTGCATCTTCCTCCTACTCGCACTTTCACTTGCACTTTCTGCCCCTGCCCCTACCCCTGCTTCCCCTTCTGCCTCGCACTCGCACTTTCACTCGCACTTTCTGTAAGGGCAATATGGCGAGTACCGTCAAAATCCAGTTCGTGAACTTTCCCACCAGCTATCAACGCCGTCACTGCAGTCTCCATGGCGGCCCGGTCAACTCCGATGCTGTCCGTCATTTCCTGAATGGTACAGGGACGAATCCCCACGGTTTTCAGAATCACAGATTTAAGCAATTCTCCCTGTACATGACGACGAACACCACGGTGAGTATAGTAGGCAACAGGAACAGCCTTTTTCCCTACCAGTTCAGCGAAATATTGAATCGTCTCCTCAGTTGCCGCATGGACATTGCTCTCCGCCGGCGGCCGGAAGACAGTATTGATCTGGACTGCATCCGGATTGATTTTGTCAATCTGTCCTTTGAGCTTTTCAAGCTCCTCTTCACTGGTGTTGATTTCATGAACCAACAGTACTTCCAGGAGGTAATGGCCATGATAAGCCTGCCGGGCCGCAATGAGTCCCTCAAGCAGTTTTTCGTACGGGATTGCTGCTGTCGGACGATTAACACGATGGTAGGTTTCCGAACAGCCCGCATCCAGTGACGGCACCAGGTAATCTACCCCCAGTACACGGTTCAATACTGCTTCCCGGTGCAGCAGGGACCCGTTGGTAAGCAACACGACAGGCACAGTAGTCATTTCTTTGATTCCATCAATAATTGCGTCAATTTCTCTGTGCAGGGTCGGTTCACCGGAACCGGCAAAGGTGATGAAATCCGGAAGGTCATCATGATGGTCTTCAAGATAGTTTCGAAGTTCAGCCAGCACCTCGCCAACCGGTGCGAAAACGTCAACAGTATCTGTTGTCCGTGGAGTCCGCCCGACTTCGCAGTACACGCAGTTAAATGTGCAGGTTTTTCTGGTAAACAGGTCAATCCCCAGTGAACGCCCGAATCGACGGGAAGGAACCGGTCCGAAAAGCCATCTCATAATACTATCCCCATAACCAGTCTGGCCGCTACCGCCAGCAGAACGGCAAGGCCGGTGGTTCCGAAAATCACGCCCAATGTATTTTTCCACCCGGTTTCCCGGTACAACACCGCAATTGTTGAAATACAGGGGACATAAAACACGGTAAAAACGCTGAATGTAACAATCTGCTGAATCGTCATTACGTCAGTTATTGTGTTGGTCCCCAGCGCCTGAAACAGCATCATCAGGGACAATTCTTTCTTGAAAATACCGAAAATCAAGGTGGTTCCAACAGCCTTCGGCAAACCCAGAATCGTTACTGTCAGTGGGGATAAGGCTGCGTTAACGGTGGTGTCCAGATGGTAGTATTCCAACAGTCCAAGCGCAATCGTACCGATGATCAGAAATGGGATAACTACTGTGAAGAAGTCTTTCAACCGTATCCATGTTTTCGCCGCGACATTTTTAAGTGACGGCATATGGTAGGCCGGAATTTCCAGTACCAGTCCCGGTGTAATTCTCGGGTCCAACAGAGCCGCAAGCCGTCCCAGTGCACCAATGACAAATACATTGAGAACGTAAAGTGAAATTGCATACACGGGACCAAGGTAGAATCCCACAAGGCCGAAAATAATCACTGTTCTGGCAGAGCAGGGAACCAGCACTGAAAGAGAAGCAGCAATAACCCGGTCCCGTCGGGTCTCCAGGTTCCTTGCCGCCATCACAGCAGGTACGCTGCAGCCGTATCCGAGGACAAAGGGGATAATAGCCTTGCCGTGGAGGCCGATCCGATGCATGACGTTGTCTGCCAGAAACGCGATTCTTGCCATATAGCCGGTATCCTCCAGAAAGGACAACCCGACAAGGAAGGGGATAATGTAGGGTATTGCAATTCCCAACCCGGCGCCGAGGCCCTGGACAAATCCATTGGTAATGAGGAGACCCAGTCCCTGAGACATCCACCCTCCCAACAGCTTACCCAACGCTCCAAACTGGCTCAGAATAAAGCCTTCAAAGTAGCCGCCGGTCTTGAAAACCGCCGTAAAGAACAGGTAAAAAACAGCCAACAGTATCAGATAACCCCAGAAGGGATGAAGTATAATGGTATCCAGCTGGCTCTCCAGAGTGGGTTTGGTGCGTTCAAATGAAGTCACCTGCTCAAAAATCCTCATGGCGAGATCGTGGCGTTCCGCCGCAATAACAAAATTGGCCGGTCGTCCGTGTCTTTCTTCCAGCCGTTGTTGACATTCGCTTACGAGCTCCAGAAGCGATCCCTTGAATCGTTCCAACTCTTTCACGTAGAATGGATCATTCTCCAGCAGTCTAATGGCCACTGTTCTCCCGGGAACATGGAATGAGGTAACAAGATCTTCCGGTAATTTTTCAGCCAGTTCCGAAATCTCGTTCTCTACATCACGCTGGTAACGCAAGGTGCTTGCATTTGCAGGAATATGCTTCCCATGTGTTGCACGAATGACATCAAGGGTTCCCTTTCCATGGTTGGCTACCGTTTCCACTACAGGTGCATCCAGCAGCTGGGCGAGTTTCTTTGCATCAATGAGTATGCCTTTTTTTCGCGCACTGTCCACCATGTTCAGCGCCACAACTATCGGTCGTTGAAGTTCAATCAGTTCTATGGTCATTTCCAGGCTGCGGCTCATCACAGAGGCATCGACAACATTTACAATTGTGGAATCCTGTTCGTTGATAATGAACTTTTTGGTCTCAAACTCCGCCTTATCATTTGGAATCAGTGAATAAGCGCCAGGCAGGTCAACAATGGAATACAGCGACCCCATCAGGTTCAATGACCCAATCTGATAAGAAACTGTGGCGCCCGGGAAATTTCCGGTCAGTGCCTTGTAGCCGGTGAGGCTGTTAAAAAATGTGCTCTTCCCGCTATTTGGCTGCCCCGTGAGCAGAATCCGTTTCATGTGCTTCCTCCGTGGAATCGTCGGCCGGAGAAACCAGGATCTTGGAAGCGACCCCTCGGCCAATTGCCACGTTGCTTCCGTTGACAGCAACCATTAGAGGTCCGCCAATGGCAGACTTCTTTGCCAGCATCACTGTCACCCCCTCGTGGAAGCCCAAATTTTTCAGTTGAACCTGCATGCGGAAACCGCCTGAGATTTTCATAACCTTGGCAGTTTCCCCCACCTTCAAATCCATGAGAGATTTCATTTTTTATTATCCAGCTGTGTCTCCTGAAACCGTTTTGAAATCTTGATCTCCCCGGCATCCTCCATCGACTTTCTGGCATTGCGGATAAATGAAGTGAACAGGTCGTTGCTCCGTCGCTGAATTTCCTTCGCTTTCAAGTCCTGTGCCTTCGCCACAAAATCCTTCCGGTTGAATGGAATTTTCTCAGTAATGCGACAGAGAATCGTGTCACCGTTTCTATCGGTCAGGGGCTCTGTGAATTGTCCCTTGTCATAAGAAAATAGTTTCTCGAAAGAATTACTGTTCTTCTTTACAATGAAATTGGCAGGAGCACTCTGCCGTGTAACCGGATCTACTTTTTGAATCTCCAGGCCCGCTTTCTTAACCACTGACTTGAAATTCTTTGGTGTTACACCTGTACGAAACTGCTCGGCAGCCTTCTTCGCCAGTGCCTGTGCTTTGATCCTGGCTATATCATTTTTAACTTTGCCGGCAACCTTCTTGAAAGCTGGAATCTCCGGATTCTTTTCGCCCATTACCTGGAACACGATTACGCCTTCAGCCGTTTTTAACGGGTCTGATATATCTTTTATTTTCAACGAAAACGTTGCATTCGCAACCCGGGCGCTTGGACCGATACCGTTGATAGTGGCCATGGGGTCATTGGCAAAAAAACCGCTATCCAGTACCTTATATTTCATTGTTTTCGCTGCCACGGCCAGATCCTTCTTTTCCTTTGCCGCTTTGCTGAATTCTTCTGCCTTTTTCTGAACCAGTTCCTGGGCTTTCTTGAATTTCAAATCGCTTTCAATATGGCTCCTGGCTTCCTTAAGTGTTTCAACCTTTCCTTCCTTGTGGCCAGTTACCTTTATAATATGATAACCAAACTGCGTCTTTACCGGCTTTGAATATTCACCTACTTTCATGCCAAACGCGGTATCTTCGAATGCCTTAACCATTCTCCCTCTGGGAAACCAATTCAGATCCCCACCGTTTTTGACCGTGGTGTAGTCATCACTGTATTTCTTTACCAGACTTTTAAAATCCTTGCCTTTCTTCAACTGAGCATAAACCTTATCGGCTATCTTCTTCGCCTCAGCGAAGCTTCGCTTCTTCATAGTAGTGCCAATTAGAATATGACTGGCCCGAACCTGCTCCTTCTGGGTGTACTTGTCGATGTGATCTTTATAGTACTTCTTAACTTCCTGTTCTGAAACCTGCATATCCTTTTTGAATTCAAAAGGAGTG
>CBEUWV010000196.1:0-4467 GCA_965546895.1 uncultured bacterium | reverse complement strand
CGGCGGTGCACTCGGCCTTCCACTTTTTCTGTCCCAGGCATTTTCAGTCACCCTGTATGCCTTCGGTCTCGCGGAATCGCTGAGGATTGTCTGGCCGGATATTCCCCTTCAGCTTGCAACCACGATTTTTGTGTTAATTGTCGCGGCCATTTCAATGATGGGAGCAGAATTGGCGTTGAAATTGCAAATTCCGATCATGATTCTGGTGGGACTTTCTCTCCTCGCTGTTGTGGGCGGTTCAACCGGGCATGCAATTGAACACGGCTGGAAATTGGTTGAATCCTCAGGGGATGTAAGTTTCTGGAGGGGATTTGCGATCTTTTTCCCTGCTGTAACAGGAGTAATGGCGGGGTTAGGGCTGTCGGGGGATTTGCAGGCACCGATGGAATCGATTCCAAAAGGAACGATGCTGGCGGTTCTTACCGGAGCTGTTATCTACATTTCCCTGCCGTTTATCATGTCTTTCGGAGCCACACCGGATGGACTGCGTGGTGATCCTCTGATCTGGACCCGGATTGCATTTCTGGGCAAATGGGTTGTAATGCCCGGTCTCTGGGGTGCGATCATATCTTCCGCAATCGGAAGTATGCTGGGAGCTCCCCGTACTGCCGTTGCATTGGCCAAAGATGGCCTGGCTCCCCGGATGCTGGCGGCCAAGGGGCAATCAACAAGGGAATTGTTTCCCAGTATGGTGGTATCCACCGCAATTGCCCTTGGCGGAATCCTTCTGGGAAATTTGAACGCGGTCGCGGTGATGGTTACGATATTTTTTCTCACGGTCTATGGAATGGTGAACATTGTGGCTGCGATTGAAGCGTTGAGCGGAGACGCCTCCTGGCGTCCGAAAATGAAGTTTCCATGGGCGTTACACCTCCTGGGAGGTTTGGGTTGTTTCGGGGCAATGGTACTGATTAATCCCTATGTGGGGACGGCGGCCATTGTTGTGGAAGCAGTGATCTGGTTTCTGTATTCCAGAAAAGGGTACCAGATCAAATGGGGTGATGCCAGACGTGGTTTGTACGAGAGCTTGATCCGGTGGTCCCTGATCCGCCTTTCAAATAGGCCCATGACAGCGAGAAACTGGCGGCCTCACATTCTGGCCTTTGTTTCTGATCCGGTGGAACACCTGGATCTGATTCGTTTCAGTGATCTCTTTTCACAGAAAAGAGGAGTTGTGACAATCTGTGAATTGATGGTGGGGGACCTTTCGTCAGATACTTTGCCAATTACGGAACGCAAAGAGGAGATTCAGTCGCTTATCAACGAAGAAGAACTTCAGGTTTTCGCCGAAGTGGATGTTGTGGCGAATATTTCAGAGGGAATTGTGGATGTGGCTCAGGCAAATGGAATGGCCGGGATCGAAAGCAACACGGTTTTGCTGGGATGGCCGAAGAACCCGGAAGGGCTGGCCCGGTTTTTCCCGGTCATGCGGAAGTTGGAAAGACTGGGGAAATCCTTGGTGATTGCCCGGACAAATCCCGGACACATATTCCCTCAAAAGGGGACAGCACCTACGATTCACGTGTGGTGGGGCGGACTCCAGAGAAATGGAGATCTGATGTTGCTGCTGGCCTATTTGTTGACGCAGAATTCGGACTGGAAGGATACCCGGATTGAAGTGATCAGTATTGCCTCCAATGAATTAATGAAAAGCCAGACAGAAAGGTATCTGAGCCGGTTGATGCCGGAAATTCGAATACACGCAATCCCACGTGTGCTTCTGAAACCGAAAGAAGAGTCAGTTCTTGATTTGATTCACCGGGAGAGCGGGGAGGCGGAGGTCGTTTTTTTCGGGCTGGCCGATCCGGAACATGGAAAGGAATTGGATTATGCCCGGAGGCTGCAGGAAATTGCCGGTGATTTGCAGACTGTATTCTTTGTGAAAAACTCGTCTCTTTTCATGGGAGACTTATTGGGAATGACGGATTCCAGTACTGAGTAGTCGTTTACTTTACTTGAAAATGCTGGACAATATGAATTTTCGTGGTGATGCTGTGAATTATTTTCGTGCTCGAACAGGGGATCAAGTATAATCAAATCCCGAACGAGGTCGAAGATGGAGTTGAAGTGAAAGAGATTACAATAAAGGGAGCCAGGGCGCACAATCTGAAGAACGTTGACTTGAAAATTCCCCGGAACAGATTGGTCGTAATTACCGGTCTGTCCGGATCCGGGAAATCTTCCCTTGCGTTTGACACAATTTATGCGGAGGGACAACGCCGCTACGTGGAATCGCTGTCATCTTATGCCAGGCAGTTTCTGGATCAGATGGAAAAACCGGACGTAGATTTAATTGAGGGCCTTTCCCCGGCCATTGCCATCGAACAGAAGACGACCCATAGAAATCCCAGGTCTACTGTCGCTACGGTGACCGAAATCTACGACTATCTTCGAATTCTGTTTGCCCGCGCCGGCGAGCCCCATTGTCCCGGTTGTGGGAAACCGGTATCCTCGCAGTCGCCCTCTGAAATAGCTGAAAAGCTTTCCGCGTTGCCGGAAGGGACCCGAATCTCCATCTGTGCTCCGGTGGTACGGGACAAGAAGGGAGAGTTCAAAAAATTCTTTGATGCATATCTTGCGAAGGGCTTTGTAAGGGCCATTGTGGACAAAGAGGTCATTTCACTGGATGCTCCCCCGACTCTTGAAAAGAATATTCGCCACTTCATTTCCTTGATTATTGACAGAATAAAGGTTGGACCGGATAGCCGTTCCCGAATCGCGGAATCTGTGGAACTGGCGTTAAAGCTGTCAGAAGGCCTGGTAGAAGTTGTTTTTCACAAAACAGAGACAACGGAATTGTTCAGTGAACACTTCGCTTGTCCGGATTGCAATATCAGTATCCCGGCTTTGCAGCCGAGGAATTTTTCGTTCAATTCTCCCCATGGCGCCTGCCCGGATTGTCATGGACTGGGTGTTTTGATGGAGTTTGACGAAGATTTAATTGTAAACCCCGGTCTCAGCATTCGGGAGGGAGCCTTGCTCCCATTGAAGAATCCCGGAATGGGATACCGGAGTGCGTTGTTGAAAACGCTGGCCGCAAATTTCGGATTTGATTTTGATACGCCCTTTGGACAGCTATCAGATGTCGCTAAACACGCCATTCTCCACGGAACGGAAAATAAACTGGATTTTGTGTACGAAAGCCGCAAAGGTTCCCGATATCAGTGGCGATCCCATTACGAAGGAATTATTCCCATGTTGAGAAGGCGTTACGGGGAAACCACATCTTCAGACACGCGGGAAGATCTTGAGAAATTCATGTCCGCACGGGAGTGCCCGTCCTGTGACGGGCGGCGCCTTCGTCCCGAGATCCTGGCGGTGACCATCAATGGCCGGAATATTATGGATTTTACCGAACTGTCTGTGGAAATGGCGATTCAGATGTTCCAGTCACTGAAATTGAATGAGACGCAGAAAAAGATTGCCGATAAAATTCTCAAGGAAATTGTGCAGCGCCTGGAGTTTCTCAACGATGTGGGTCTGTCATACTTGACGTTGAACCGCTCTGCCGGAACCTTAAGTGGAGGAGAATCCCAGAGAATCCGGCTGGCAACACAGATTGGTTCAAAACTCATGGGAGTGGTCTATGTGCTGGATGAACCCTCCATCGGGCTACATCAGCGGGACAATCGGCGGTTGATTCAAACATTGGAAAAGATGCGGGACCTGGGAAATACAGTGATTGTGGTGGAACATGACGAGGAAACCATCGATTCGGCAGATTTCGTCGTGGACCTTGGTCCAGGGGCAGGGGAGCATGGCGGAAGAGTGGTCTGCACCGGGAAACCGGCCGAAATTCGGGCCTGTCCAGGTTCAATCACTGGCATGTATTTGTCGGGAAGAAGAAGTATCCCGGTCCCGGATTTGCGTCGTAAACCGGAAGGGTGGCTTACCCTGTCCGGTGCCACTTTGCACAACCTCAGGGGATTGAATACAAAATTTCCCCTTGGCGTGTTCACTTGCGTAACCGGTGTGTCGGGGAGCGGAAAAAGTACTCTTGTCAACGGCATTTTAAGAAAAGCACTGCGCAGAAAACTCGGGGGTCGTTCATTGAAAGGAGTTGGCTTGTCCCGAATTTCAGGGACTGAGAATGTAGACAAAGTGATTGCCATTGATCAGTCTCCGATCGGTCGAACACCTCGCTCCAATCCCGCCACCTACACCGGCTTGTTTACCCCTATCCGGGAATTGTTCGCACAAACGTCGGAGTCCCGGGCACGGGGCTATAAGCCCGGCCGGTTCAGCTTTAATGTTAAGGGTGGGCGGTGCGAAAAATGCCGGGGAGATGGACTGATTAAAATTGAAATGCACTTTCTGCCGGACGTATACGTGACTTGCGAACAGTGCGCGGGCAGGCGATACAACCGGGAAACACTGGAGGTGCGATACAAGGGAAAGAGCATAGCGGATGTACTGGAAATGACAGTGGAGGAAGCGTTGGATTTTTTCGGCGCGATTCCCAAAATA
>CBEUWV010000195.1:0-4506 GCA_965546895.1 uncultured bacterium | reverse complement strand
CCCGCTCCGACAGTTCGGTTAATGTCATTTTTCTTTTGGCCAACATTACATCGAGATTCACTATAATATCCATGCACTCAATATATAGCCGATCATTATGTTTGTCAAGTATTTTTTTATGTTTTACATAAAATGTTTGTCCTTTTACATTGATTTCATCAGATGGAGAAACGGCCCTTCGCAGAAAATTGATATCCCCCCGCGGTGATCTATTATGAAGCAGAATTACCTCTGTTCTCTATTTTTCAACAGGTACCGGCATATGGCCGCCACCAGCGGCATAAACCTTCAAGCGGTCAAAGAGGAAATGGTGCCACACCTTCTCAACAATGGCGGCTGTTTTTGCATCAATCTCACCCGCCATATGAACGGACGGGTTCAATTCCGTGTGCGTGTCATCCACCGGTGTAAACGTGTACGTGCATACCATATGAAGCGCTCTGCCTGCCAGGCCCAGCGGCCCGTCCATTCTCAACAGTTTTCCCCGTTGGGCGGCTGTAACGGTCGCGTGAAGGACACCATCTCCATTCTTATTGAATATTTCATAAAATCCTCCACCGGGCTTCGCTTCAATGAAGAGGCGGTACGGCTTTTTAGAAAATGAATGGTCCCACCATCCACTGATATCTCCCGTTGCATAGTCATACACTGTTTCGGGAGACCCATCCATGACCACTTTCTGCTGAAAAGTGAAAACATTGGCTTCCGGCGAAGACGTCACTTTCGATTGCGTCGCGGAATACGCCATGCCCGACAACAATAAAATTCCCAGAGCCAGAACAACATTTTTATGTCTCATACCCTCTCCTTTTGATTCAAATCTTCAACGAATCTGCTTTGTATTAGCTGAGCACTATCCTATCCGAAACGTTGCTCCAACGCAATCCGAACAATCATGGTCGAGGTCATAGACCTTTTTTGATTGGATTCGCCCGCGCTATCTTTTATTCGGCATTATGTGTCCGGAATTGCTTCGAATTTGGAATACCTGCAATTTCAGTCTTGACAATCCGACGACCCGTATGGGATCATTTCCGCTACCACGGATTCCCGTGGAACGCTTGAAGGAGGAAACGATGATCGAATCAACCATCTCCCGGTTGACAAGTCGCACAACAGCCCTGTTACTCACCGCTCAGACCCAGGAAGCATGCGCCCATCATCATTCCCTTCCTCACCACCATCATCACCACGCATAAATCACCCCCAACTGAATCAAGGTAGACACGCTGATATCCGGCTATAGACCGGGCATCTGCCATTTGTAATCCGGGCACAAACTGCCCTGACTCTGCACCCGTGCCTTTTCGTAGCACCGGTGCCTTCAAATGGAGTATTTTCATGAAAAAATTAAGACTCGTTGTACCCAAGGGCCGCATTCAACGGAATGTGGTTTCCCTGCTTGAATCTGCCGGTATCCGCATGCTGTCCGACGAACGTCAGTACAAACCGGTGGTTTCCGATCCTGAAATCGAGATAAAAATTATGAAACCCCAGAACATCCCCAGACTCGTGGAACTGGGCTCCCATGATGCCGGCTTCACCGGCCTGGACTGGATCCTGGAAACCGCGGCGCAGGTGGAAGATCTGATGGATCTGGGCTTTGACCCGGTTCGGATCGTTGCTGCCGCGCCGGAAGGGCAGAATCTGAACACCCTCTCCTGTCGCAAGGTTGTTGCGGCTTCCGAGTATGAAGGGCTGGCAACCCGCTGGCTCACATCAAAGGGCCTGGATTTTGTCCTGATCCGAACCTTCGGTGCCACCGAGGTCTTCCCCCCGGAAGATGCCGACCTGATTATCGACAACACATCCACCGGACGCACCTTGCAACAGCACCGGCTGGACATCCTGGATACTCTGATGACATCGTCTACCCGGCTCATTGCCAACAGCAAATCCCTGAAGGATCCATGGAAACAGAAGAAACTGCAACGGCTGCTGATGCTGTTTAGTGCCATCTTCAATGCCAGAAGCCGGGTGATGCTGGAAATGAACGTGCCCGGCGACGTATTCGACGCCATCCTCCAGATCCTGCCTGCCATGCGCGCCCCCACCGTTGCCCCGCTCCACGGGGAAAGCGGCTACTCGGTGAAAGTGGCAGTCCACCGTGATGAAGCCGCCACACTGGTTGTCCGGCTGAAAGAAATGGGTGCCCGGGACATCCTGGAATACGAGTTAAAGAAGGTGATGGCATGAAGACAATATCTGAAAACATCCCGGTCCGCATCAATCGGAATGAAAACGCCTGGGGATGCTCACCGACGGTGCTGCGCGCATTGCAGGAAATGGATCTGGAAAGCGTCTGCCGCTACCCCGATGAAACGCCGCTTGCGGCCATGCTGGCCCGGCAATTATCGGTTGAAACAGCGAACGTCCAGGTGACCGCGGCAGGAGACGAGGCCATCCGCATGATAATTGATGGCCTTACCGTGCCCGGAGACACGGTATCCATACCGGAGCCGGAATTCCCCATTTTCCGCTGGTGCGCTGAATCCCGGAACCGGCATGTCGTAACCGTCCCCCTGAATGAAGATTTCCGGTATAACACGGCTGACATCATTCAGACAACGCGAAACGTCCAACTCCTGGTACTGGTCAGCCCCCACAATCCGGCCGGATGCACCCTTTCCCTGGTAGAACTGGAAACCATCCTTGAAGCTGTGAAAGACATCCCCGTGCTGATGGACGAAGCATACGGGGAATTTGCCGGTATGACCTATGTACCACTCATCCGCCGGTACAACAACCTGCTGGTACTGAAAACGTTCTCCAAGGCATATGGACTGGCTGGAATGCGATTGGGGGCACTTGTCGGCTCTCCTCTGCTCCTTGCACGTTGCGCCGGGGCCCAGATGCCCTACGCAGTGGGCACACCGTCTGTCGTGGCTGGGTTGTCGGCACTGTCCGATCCTGCCTTCATCCGGACAGTCCAGTTGGGTGTTGTTCGGAACCGGAATCGGCTCCGCCAAACACTGGGACGCAGGGGGATTCCTACTTTGGCCTCCGGCGGTAATTTTGTCTCCGCCTGGTTCGGAGACGAAGCACCGTATCGGCTGGCGCAACTGACAGACAACGGCATAGTGGTGCGAAATGTCGGCAATGAACACCGGATGCCCGGCTGGCTCCGATTCACCGTGGGAACGAAAGCGGAAATGGACCATGTCGAAGCTGCACTCCCCGAATCCATCCAACCGGAAATCATCCTGTTTGACATGGACGGTGTCCTGGTGGATGTACGGGCCAGTTATCGTGCCACCATTGCAAAAACGGTCGAAATACTGACCGGTCATCAGGCTGGAGTGCCAGAAGAGATTCAGGAACTGAAAGATACCGGTGGGTTCAACTGTGACTGGGACCTGACAGCCCAGTTGGTTCGACAAAAGGGCGGGCAGGCGGACCGGGACCGGATCATGGGTATCTTCCAGGCAACGTTACGGGGAAACAATTTTGATGGTCTGATCCAAAACGACCGGCCACTGGTCGAACCCGACATGCTGGCACAACTGGCAGCTTGTTTCAGACTGGGAGTGGTCACCGGCCGTCCAGGGGATGAGGCCCGCTACACACTGGCACGCTTCGGGCTGGACCGATACTTCCCGGTGATCATCAGTAACGATGACATACCGGAAGGTAGCGGCAAACCCCGGCCCGACGGACTGATCCTGGCCGCGTCCATGCTGGCTGCAGATCGGGGATTTTACGTCGGTGATACGGCGGATGACATACGGGCTGCCCTGAGGGCCCGACTGGTTCCCGTGGGCATATTGCCACCGGATGGCGGAAGAGCACAAAAACGGTCATTGAGCCGGTCCGGCGCGGCCGTCGTGCTGGACTCGGTCAACCGATTGAAGGAGTGGATCTATGCGACAAGCAACAATTGAACGGAACACATCGGAAACCAGCATTTCCGCGGCCCTCGTCCTTGACGGGACCGGTAAGGCGGACATCCGTCTCCCCCTGGGTTTTCTGGCCCATATGCTGAATGCGTTTGCCCGCCACGGACGCTTCGACCTGGCACTGACGGGGACTGGCGACCTGAATGTTGACCAGCATCACCTGGTGGAAGACTGCGGGTTTGTATTGGGACGGGTATTTGACGAGGCCCTTGGTGACCGGACCGGTATCCGCCGGTCCGGCTGGTTCGTCCACCCCATGGATGACGCCCTTTCCGCCGCCGGTGTGGACATCGGCGGGCGCCCCTGCCTTATATTCGAGGGAAAACTGCAGCGGCGATTCTGCGGCGAAATGGACACCGACCTTCTGCCCGAGTTCTTTGCTGCCTTCAGTCGGGGTCTGAATGCCAACATCGTGGTGCAACTGCAGCGGGGAGAAAACGACCATCACCGGATCGAGGCCGCCTTCAAGGCCTTCGCCCGGGCCATGGAAGAGGCCTGCACGATAACAGGCAATAGCACCCTCCCCAGTACCAAGGGGCGAATCGACAAGCGTGGTGGGGTGTCACCATGATTGGCGTGGTGGATTACGGGGCCGGCAACCTCCGTTCGG
>CBEUWV010000194.1:0-4537 GCA_965546895.1 uncultured bacterium | reverse complement strand
CCCTTGCATTATCCGTATTGATGATGGGAGAATGGAAGGAACTTATTGCAGTTAGCACCGGGAGGCGAAAACAATGAGGGGTGTAATCCAGCGCGTTACGGAAGCAACAGTTCTCGTGAAAGGAGAACCGATTGCCGCCATTCAAACCGGCCTACTGGTTCTTCTGGGTATTGAAAAAACAGATAATGAAGAATCCTGTAGAAAAGCCGCGAACAAAATCGCAGGACTTCGGGTTTTTGAAGATGAGCATGGCAAAATGAACCGTTCGGTCACAGATATCGGAGGAGAAATCCTGCTGGTTTCCCAGTTCACCCTGGCCGGCTCCATCGAAAAGGGACGACGCCCGTCTTTTGACAATGCCATGGCGCCGGAGCTTGCCCGGCCCCTGTTTGAACAGGTTGTGGCACTGCTTCGTAATTTTGATATTCCGGTGCAGACCGGAGTGTTTCAGGCATACATGGAAGTGTCCCTTGTGAATGATGGACCTGCGACTTTTATTCTGGAGAAGTCATGAACTTGAAGGCCGAAGCCATACAGGTCAAAGCCTCCGCCGGGTCGGGTAAAACCTACGCGCTTTCCCGCCGCTACATTGAAATCCTGACAAAGCTTGTCAAACATAATCCAGTGGGGAAAAAGGAAAAGAACCGAAGCTGCCGGACGGACGAAAGTGGTGGAAACGGACTGGAAAGCGTACTGGCCATCACCTTCACCAACAAAGCGGCCGCGGAGATGAAGGAGAGAATCCTTTACTTGCTGAAACGAATCGCTTTTTTGGACAATCCGGATAAGCTCTCAGGGTTCGATTTCCTGGACAGCAACACCGCAACGGAGCTCCTTTCCGCCATTCTCCTGGACTTCTCGGATTTCCAGGTCAAGACAATTGATTCATTTATGAACAATATCCTGAAAGCCTTTTCAGTGGATGCCGGATTGTTCCCCGATTTCAAACTGGAATTTGATGCCGACGACGTGTTCGCCCTTGCCATCGAAACCATGTTTGACACAAGGCCCGATCTGATCCCGCAGTTGAAAGGCATGCTGACAGCGGTTCTGGCGCTACATACCCAGTCCGGCTTTGACCCCAGACGGCTCACGGAAAAACTCCTTACAAAACTGAAGAAATTTGAAAATGAGATTGACTTCAACCGTCTGAGTCATGTGCAGCAATTTGATGCCGATTCGGCTCTAAAAACACTGAAAGAGCACGGCATCGCACTGATTCAGGACATGGAAAAACTGGGAAAGGGAATCTTCAACGGACGGAGTTTCGCACCGAAGCGGCATCTTCAACAAATTGACCGCAGTAACAAATTTCCAGATTGGATGACAGATGGGAGGCGGTTGGATAAGCTTAAAAACAAAAAGGCTGAAGAGATGGCCCTTGACGCACTCCAGGAGAAACTGGACACCTTCCACCTGTTGTACCGCGAATACCTGATCTCAACGGCGGTGGAAGCCTTCCGGGCTCCAGTGCAGGTGTTCAGAGAATATCGGGAACTTGAAAGGCAATTTCTCAAAGAGCTGAATTCCTTTGAAATTGATAAAATGGCACTGGTTATCCACCGTCTTTTGAGTGAAGCCGGAGCACCTGTGGCCTTCTGCCGACTGGGAGAACAGTACAGCCACTACCTTGTGGACGAATTTCAGGACACTTCAAGAAATCAGTGGAACGCCATGGTCCCGCTGGTAGAAAATTCCCTGTCAAAAGGGGGCTCCCTCTTCTTTGTGGGGGACACAAAACAGGCAATCTACGGCTGGCGGGGGGGCGACTACAAGCTGTTCAATGAAATACAGGACCAGGAAGGAATTCAACGTCCGGTGGGGGGAAACTTCGAAGCAAGATTTCTGAAAACAAACCACCGGTCGGCAAAGGAAATTATTGAATTTAACAACGGCCTTTTTTCCGAAAATAGCATGAAAGCGCTTGCGGAGAAACTGGATCTGACTGACCTGGAGGAAATCTATCTGGGAGCTAAACAGGATGTCTCCAAAACCGCGGTAAGCGGAATGGTTGAGGCGAAGCTCTTTCAATCTACGGACAGAGAGCCGTTGGTCGAAGAGGTAAAAGAATGGTGCAAGGAAGTGATTCAGGACACCGTCTCCCGCCTCGGTGCCGGCAATGTTCTCATTCTCGCCCGGGTCAAGGAAAAAGTCCGAACCATAGCGGGATGGATGGTAGACCTGGATATTCCTTTTGTTACAGAGGATTCCCTGAAACTCTTTGGTAATCCCACAGTCAAATCCCTTCTGGCACTCCTGTCCGCCCTGGTGCTGCCCTCACCGGACAGCTATCTGCTGGGCCTTGTTGAAACCGGCTTTTTTGGGAAATTGGATGAAAAATCCAGCATGGACCTGTTGCACTCATATGGAACTGCTTCACGGAACGAAAAAGATATTCAAGGGGAAGCTTTCATAAAGGACAATGCCCCTGAACTTTATGAACAGTGGATAGCACCCCTTACCAGGCTCAGAGCCACCCACTCCGGCTATGAGCTGGCAACGCGGTTGGTTTCCTTTCTTCAGCTGGAGCAGGGGCCTGAACGAAATCTCATTGACCGCTTTCTCGAAGAAATCCTTGCCCTGGAAGAAAACGGCGTGACCGACACAGTGGATATTGTGAACCATCTCTATGAAAAAATGGATGACATATCTCTTTCCATGCCGGAAACAAAAGACGTGGTCCGGATCATGACCATCCACAAGGCAAAGGGGCTGGAGAGTCCGGTGGTAATCGTTCCTTTCCTGAATTGGCAGCTTATCAGTAACAGAAACATCATTATCGGCGAGGCTGAGCCGGGAAGCGGGAAATATCTCCAAATCAAAAAAGCCATTGCGGATCTGGAGCCATCGCTGGGGAAAATCTATCGAAATGCCAGAGACAGGGAAAAAATTGAGAACATTAACCTCATGTATGTGGCATTGACCCGTGCCGGAAAAGAACTGTACACGGGGCTTCCCCCGGTAACACCCAAAACTCTCAATTCCACGGCTTCCGGCCTTTTCCAGCAGATGATGGAAACAGCCGGACACAATTTTGATGAAACCGGGCATTTTTCAGTCGGTACTCCGATACCTGAGAGCAAGGCCAGACCTGAGGAAACGAAGGATAAGAAGGCCGAAGACAAAAGCGAAGCACCTCAACCGAAATTGCGGCCCGCATCCGACCTCCTCTACTTTGCCGAATCACGGGATGAGCCCTTTGAATTTGAAGCCAGGCTCCGGGGAACACTGCTCCATAAGGCCATGAGCTTTATCCAGCATATTGAAAACGGCCAATGGAAAATGCTCGGCACCGTCGCAAAAGAGGCACTGACACGGGCTGCCGCGTCCCTCGGCGTAGAAATGGACCCAGCGCACTTTAAGGAAGATATTGACGCTGTTTCCCGGACTCTTCTTGCTTTGAAAGCATGGTTTGCCCCTGAGTTGCCTGCATGGAATGAAAGAGAATTTGTGGGCTCCGGGGGAGAGATGATCCGGGTGGACCGCATCGTGAAGGAGCAGTCCCGCTACCTTGTGATTGACTACAAAACAGGCTCGCCCAACCCGCGCTACCACAACCAGATCAAGCGGTATCTGAAAATTCTACGCCCATTGGAAGGCCCGGTGGAGGGTATGCTTGCCTATCTGGACTCGGGGGAGGTGGAACATGTCCACTCCTGACAAAACCCGTGTTTATGAACCTTCCCGGCTGATTGCCGTAGATGCGGGCTGCCGGTTCATTGACCAGACCGTAGCAACGGCTAAAGCACTGGCCACAAAAACGGACCTGGAAATCCAAGTTGTTTTTCCCAACCGCCGCGCCGTACGATTTTTCAACCACGCACTTGGCATCCCCCTGTCTCTTCGGATAAGCGCCCTGTCCGGCTCCGATCTGATGCGAAATATCGTCTTTGCAAGGGAGAATCCGGCGCCAAAACTGCTCCAGGATATTGACCGGTATTTTCTTCTCCTTAATCTGCTTAAAAACAAAATACCGAAGCTGTACAGCGCACTTGGAGGGGAACCGGACCCGGTTTTCCCCTGGTGCATCCGGCTGGCCGGGCTTCTGGATGAGCTGGACATGAACCTCGTGGAATCCGTCTCCGATTTTGAATATGTGGAAGAAACCGTACCCCAGGCTGTAGAAATTCTCTCCCGCATGGATGGAATTGTTCAGGCCTACCGAAAAGAATTGGCCCAAAATAACTTCACCGCCGACGGCGACATTTATCGCAGGGCCGTCCCCCTTGCAAATAGCCTTGAAGCACCATTCATCATTGCCGGTTTCGGCGCACTGACCGTCAGTGAACAACAGTTTTTCCATTCCCTGTTTCAGCGGGGAAACACTGAAATTCTGTTCCAGACCGACCTCAAAACAAGGCACAAGGATTTTCACCCCTACCGGATTTTTCAGTCCTGGATGTCCGGGAAATTCTGGGGAATCAAACCGGAGACAATTGAATGCCAATCCCCTGCTTTGGAGAAAAAGACTTACAGATTTTTTGAGAGTTTTGATATTCATTCGCAGGTAGGACAACTGTATGCTACGCTTTCCGAT
>CBEUWV010000193.1:0-4542 GCA_965546895.1 uncultured bacterium | reverse complement strand
CTTCGGTGATGTTGCGGAATACCTTACCGGTGGCCGAATCCGGTTCGGTACCCAAAAAATCGACCCGACCATGAAAAACGAATTCATCGTGTACCGGTTTTCCACCGGCAAGGCCATCAGGATATCACTGAAACCCGGTATATTCCCGAAGGCGCTGACCGAAATGGAAGCCTCTCTACGGGCCGGTGATCGAAGTCTTGCGTCGGTTCGAGCGTGCCAGAGACTGCAACTGGCCTGGATTCGGAGATTGCTCAATACGGCCCCGGAAGAGCTCTTTGACGTCCGGGAATTACCTGAATTTCGATGGGTAGCTGACAAATATGAGCATACGGGGGAACGGGGAGATGTGCGGATGAAATCGATAACCCGAAAGCGACCGCTTTCGGTTGCTAGTACTGAATTACATGATAAACAATCCAGGGAGGATTCAAAATGATGGAACTGAAAATTCTGGGCACAGGCTGCCCCAAGTGTATCAAGTTGGAAGAGCGCACCCGCAAGGCCGCGGATGAACTGGGAATTGAGTACCAACTGGAAAAAGTCACCGACATTCAAAAGATTATGAGCTACCGGGTAATGATGACCCCGTCCCTCGTGGTCAACAATGAGGTGAAAATTGCAGGCAAGGTCCCCATGGTAAAAGAAATCCAGGAAATCCTGAAACAGGCGGGGGTGTAATCATGTGGAAACATATTTTTGCTGCAGTACTTCTTCTGACGGCCATTGTGGTTCCGGCCACAGCAGCTGACACCCATGACACAGCCGTGAAAAAGACACATGCTCCCAAGTTCGTGGTTTACTATTTTTATGCTCAACCCCGGTGCCAGACCTGCCGGGCAATCGAAGCAGATACCGGCAAGGCGGTTCAGAAACATTTTGCCAAAGAATTGAAATCCGGGGCAATTCAGTGGCACGCCGTGGATGTGGGAAAACCGGAAAACAAACATTTTATCAAGGAATTTCAGCTTTACACAAAGTCGGTTGTACTTGTAGAGTTGAGAAACGGGAAAACGGTTCGTCATCAGCTCTTGCAGAAGGTGTGGGAGCTGATTCACAGCCCTGTGGAATTTGACCAGTACATTCAAAAGTCTGTTGAGGACTTCATTATGAAGGGGCTTGCCAAATGACAGACGGCCTGATTCTCGCGGCGGGCAGCGCTTTCTGGTTCGGCATTCTTACTTCCATCAGCCCTTGCCCGCTGGCCACGAATATTGCTGCGGTTTCCTACATCGGCGGCGACGTGGAAAAACCCAGCCGTGTTGCCATTTCAGGTGTGCTGTACACGGTGGGAAGGATGGCCAGTTACACTGTTCTCGGAGCCCTGCTCGTTACCGGGCTTCTCGCGGTTTTTGATGTTGCCAATTTTCTTCAGGAACGGATGAACCAGGCCTTGGGAATTCTTCTTCTTCTCACCGGCCTGCTCCTGCTTGGCGTAATTCGCCTTCCGGCCTTTTCAACCGGGTTCACCCGCCGGGCCTCTGAAAAATTTGCCGCCATGGGATTCATGGGTGCTTTTTTCCTCGGCGCACTCTTCGCTCTTTCTTTCTGCCCGGTGTCAGCCGCCCTGTTCTTCGGCAGCCTGATCCCACTGGCGATGAAGTTTCAGTCCCATGCGCTGCTTCCCGGCATTTTTGGCATCGGAACAGCAATTCCCGTTCTGATATTTGCGCTGGCAATCGGCTACGGCAGCCACGCCGTTGCCGCCGCGTTTAATAAAATTACAGTCATGGAAAAATGGGTGCGGCGAATCACCGGCGTTATTTTCATTGCGGTCGGCGTCTACTACGTGTATCTCTACATTCTGGTTCCCATTTTTCTTGAATGAAGTATCCGGTCCTTAAGAAGAAGCCGGCTCACCCGGTTTTCTTCATATCCTGTTAAGGAGGTGTCTATGGCATGGTTAACCGGTTACCCAAGGGAGAAGGTCAACTGGTTTCCGGCAATTGACCCGGAAAAGTGCGTCATGTGCGGCATGTGTATGAACTGCGGAAAGAAAGTGTTCCGCTGGACAACGAAAGGCGCACGGGTTGAGAATCCGCTGGATTGTGTGGTGGGTTGTACCACCTGTGCCAACCTCTGCCTGGGAAATGCCATCCGCTTTCCTGAACTTGCGCAGTTGAGGGAGACATACAAACAGCAAGGCATCTGGGCCAGGGTGAAGCAACAGTTGACTGCTGAAGGGCGACTGACAGGATCCTGAGCGGATCACACGCGCCAGCAGCTTTGGATGGCATGCTCAGCGACAAAGGACGGGACTCCCTTCCCCGTCCTTCCCTCTCAATCCATCCGGGATTTCCACTTATTCGAATATTGAAATAAGGTTGAAACTCTATTTTCCTTCTTGCCATTTTTACCAACTTGCCATATACTATTTTTGAGCGTTGAGGGAATATCAGAATTGGCAACCACATTTCGCTGAAAATCGTATGGAGGGGTTTTGAAAGCGTGACTTGAAAGGACCCCCCGACAAAGCAATGTGAGGTGTGCTACGGTGCGATCCACGTTCGAATATGGACAAACTCTTAATGGAGTTATACAGACATTTTCAGAAGTTTTATATTTTTTTGAAAGGAAAGGAGGAAGTATGAAAAAAGCATTGGTACTGCTTATTGTTTCAGTGGTTGCATTGACTCCGGCCATTGCCCACCAGCGGTTTCAGGAAGTGAGGGGAAGTTCCCACGCAACCGTCACCCGTCATCAGCCACGGGAAACTGCCGCACAACTGAGAGAGCGGATGCGGTCCCCGGAGGTTCAAAAAGTGCTGCAACGGCTTCAGGCCTTTCTCGTCTCGCGGAAAGGAACAAAAAGTACCAGTGAAAGGACCTATGTAGGCTCCGAATACTGCCTGGCCTGCCACACTTCATACAAAACCTGGAGAAACACCAACCACGCGCGGAGCCTCAGGGCCCCAAAAGTGGAAAACTCAATGATAGAAGGAGTCGGTGTCATTGCTGACTACGACCAGAACGGGGTGGATGACTTTGTTCAGGGATTGAATTTCAACGACATCTCCTCTCCTTACGATCCCTACAAACCCAACGCGCCGATTCTGTCCGTAAAAGACGGTGTGTACACCATCACCATCGGCGATGTGGATATGCCGGTTGTATTTGTCAGCGGCGGCATGCAGCAATGGCGGGAACGCTATCAGGTCAGGATTCCGGCATCCGACAGTCCAACTGGTTACACCAGAGACATCTATTTTTCCATCATGCAGTACAACCTGGTTCCAAAAGCCTGGCAGCCATATAAGGCACAGCTCTGGTACGGCCCGGACCATCAGCCCAAGATTCATTCCGGCATGACCCTGGCAGAACTGGTTCCGATATTGAAACCGACATTTTCCAAGAACTGCCTCGGCTGTCATACCACCGGTATCCGGCACATCGGCAAATGGGATGACGGTGAATGGCAATTCCAACCTCAAGTTGCCTCCCTCTACGCAGCGGATGACCCCAACTACTTTGATTATGACGGTGACGGATTCAAGGACATGGTAAACGTCGGCTGTGAGGCCTGCCACGGCCCCGGTTCCGCCCACATTCTCGGCGGCGGGGACCCAGACAAAATAGTGAATCCCGATGACCTTGAGCCCGCACAGGGGAACGAGGTCTGCGGGCGCTGCCACAACCGCGTACGCTCCGTACCCAACAAAACCTTTGGATGGCCCTACCATGACGATGCGGACCAGGAATGGAACGTATCGCTGGGGGAGCCGCTGGCGGATTATTTTGTCAGCAACAATGAATTCTGGCCCGATGGGATCAGCTCTTACGAACATAACCAGCACTATTCCGAGCTGAATCGTTCCGCGCACATGACCAATCCCTACCACAAAGTACGGTGCTTTGACTGCCACGATCCCCACGGTCGGGACCAGGACTTCCAGATTCGCACCAGCCTCGTGGAAGATGACCTGACCATCGCCACCAGCGACAAAGACAACACGCTGTGCCTGGCATGCCACGCCACCCATGGCCCGTTTGAGTCCATCACTCCGGAAATGGTGCAGAATTACGAAGAAAACCTCCCGGAAATCGGCAAAGTCGTCTCCGCTCACTCCCACCACCCCTATGGTGCCGATCGCTCCATGGGACTGTCCCGGTGCACCCTGTGCCACATGACTGCCGTGGCCAACACGAACATCGAGTCAGTGCTCAGGGACCACAGCTTCGAGGTCCTTCCACCTGAAAAGACCCTGGCCTACCAGGAAGAAGGCGGTATGCCCAACACATGTGCCGACAGTTGCCATAATACCCGGGTCAACCTGTGGAACTATGGGCTGGATCCCAGCGAATTGATCTGGAACGATCCCTTTGACGTGACCAACGCGACCAAATTACAGGAATATTTCGGTCCTGCCGGTAAATGGTGGGATACCTCCTCACAGAAGAAACGTTGAGCCTAAACGTTACTTCATAACCCTCCGGGGCACGGGAAACCGTGCCCCATTTTTTCGTCCCACAGAATAAAGCAACAATGCGAGTGAAAGTGCGAGTGCGAGGCAGAAGGGAATGACGGAAAAAAGAAGTTTAAGTTTAA
>CBEUWV010000192.1:0-4556 GCA_965546895.1 uncultured bacterium | reverse complement strand
ATGTGGAAGAGCTGAAACAGGTAAAAGAAAGCTTGTCTGAAGTCGAGGCACTGATGGAGCGGTTGATGAAGGAATGGGAGGGTTTGCAGGAAACATGTATGTAATTCGAAAACTTCGCCTTTTTGGCTTCAAGTCATTTCCGAAGGAAACTGTGATTCGTTTTTCTTCCGGGGTCACCGGGATTGTGGGTCCCAACGGTTGTGGGAAGAGCAACATTGCGGACGCCATCCTCTGGGTCATGGGCGAGCAGAGTTTCAAGAATCTTCGTGGCGGAGCCATGGAAGATGTCGTGTTCAATGGCAGTGACAAACTGGCACCCATGGGAATGGCTGAAGTTGAACTTCAACTGGAGAACCTGAATCCCGATGAAGGTGAAGAACGGCTGGTTACCATTCAGCGCCAGTATCTCCGGGAAGGGGATGGTAAGTATCGTCTCAACGGGAAGCGTGTCCGGTTGAAAGACATCCAGGAATTCCTGCTGGAAATCGGGCTTGGTTCCAAATCGTATGCCATCATTGAGCAGGGTCGTGTCAGTACGTTGATTAACGCGAGGCCGGAAGAGCGCCGTCATATGATTGAAGAGGCTGCAGGCATTCTCAAGTATAAAATGAAAAAGAAAGAGGCGCTGGGAAAAATTCGCCTGACAGAAGAGAATCTGGAACGGGTAGAAGATATCATCGCCGAAGTGAAACGGGGACTCAATTCTTTGCGTCAGCAAGCGGGCCGGGCGCGGCAGTTTAAAGTAATTCAGGATGAACTCCGGGAAAAGAAAGCAAGTTATCTGGGGCACCAGGGCTTTCAATTTCAAGAGATTCTGAACGGATTTCAGGGCCGAAAGGGAAAGCTTCAGGACGAATTTGCGGCAATGGTCGCACAACGGGGACGCCTGGAAGCAAAGCTGGAAGGGCAGAAGAAGAAAATTCTTGAGGGTGAAGAGGGTGCAGCAGCATTGAACCGGACATACTTTGAGAAGAAACTTCAATCAGAACGCCTTGAAGCGGAAATCAGTCATATCCAGGGAAAACTTCAGGAACTTGAGACCAGGCTTGCCGGATATGGCGATCAATTCGCCCGTATTGAGAAAGAGCTGGCAGACAGCGATGAAACAGCCAAACGTGAACGACGGAATCTGGAATTGACTTCGGAGGATATGGCAAACCTGGAAATAAAGAAAGAGGATATGCAGACTGCTCTTGAGAGAATGCGGTCCGAACTGGTGGGAGCCGAAACCGCTTTCAGCGAAGCAGACCGCAAACTGAAAGAATCGGAAGGCGCGCATTTCAAATTGAGTTCAGAGATATCCTTTACACGGAAGTCCATTGATGAATTATCAGCTGACATCAAGGCAAAACAGAATCTGGTGGACACAATTTCGGGGGAAGCAGCGGAGATATCAACCCGAATCAAGGAAAAAGAGGCGGAGATTGAATCTCTTCTTAAAAAAATCACTTCGCTGGAAAGGGAAAAAGAGGAGCTGGATGCGTCTATTTCCACCGCGAAACAGGAAATTGAAGCAAAAAAAGAAAAACTGGGTCAGCTTGAAATCGAGATCGGGACCAATGAGAACCATATGGAATCCATGCGTCGATTCATTGAACAGCGGGAAGGTTTTTCTGAAAACGTAAAAGCCCTTATGGAAGAAAAGCCGGAGCTGATTGCCGGTGTACTGGGTGATTTTGTTGAAACGGATGGGAAAATCGATGCTGCACTGGAGCCTTTTTTTTCAGGGTTCTACCAGGTATTGATTCCCCGATCCCGGGAGGCATTACAGGAATTGATTGAAACTGCACGGGAGAAGAATTTAAAGGGTGTTGCATTCCTTGTGCCTGACAGCATAAAAAAGGGAAAAGGCGACCTGGGGCTGATGTCTCATTTGAAATGGAAAAAGTCGATTTCGGGTCAAATTTCAAACTATCTCTCATCCGTGGAACTTGCGGAAGATGTGTCGGGAGGTTTGACAAAGGGTGGTTCATTTCTGACTGAAAACGGTGAATATTTCATATCTGAAACCGGTATCCTGCATCTGGGTCGTAAGGATGAACATGGTTTTTTCTCTATCAAAACGGGGCTGAGAGAGAGTGAACGGGAACTGAAAGTTCTTCAAAGGAAACGCAAAAAAACAGCAAAAGAACTTCAGGAAATGACCAGTGTTCTTGATGCGGTACTGAAAAAGCGGCAAGATGTGCAGACTAAGCAGGAAGGATTAAAACTCGAACAATCCGCCACCAGCTCATCCCTTGAAAGCGCTCGCCAGATGCTGACATCCAAAGATGCCGACAGCCGACGTATCGGGGAAGAGGTTTCCACAAAATCGAAGAAACTGGGAGTTTTGAAAGAGAGACTGGCCGACGCTGAAAAGGAGATTGCAGCTCTGGAAGACAAAATCACCGAGAGGATGGAAGTACGGGGCCGGCGGGAACGGGAATTGAATCTTCTGCGGGAGAAACTGGAAGACCATCAGGAGGCATTTACCGAACTGAAACTGCTCCACGAAAAGCGTACCGCGGCTACCGAAAGTATTAAGAAAGAGCTGAAATTTCTAGAAATTCGCCGGAGCGAATTGGCAGAATTAATGAAACAGACACGTGACAATCAGAAATTGGATCAGGAGAACCGCGACACCCTGAACAGGGAGCTTGAAAAGGCGAGAAGGAATGCGGATGTTGCGGTGGATGAATATCGGAAAATTGATGGTCTTTTGTCTGCCAAAAAGCAAGAGTTGGAAGGAGAACGGCGGAAACTGGCACTTTTTGAAGAGGAACTGAAAGAGCAGCGGCTGAAAGAAAACAGTCATCGGGACAGTGAACAGGAACTGGAACTGAAGATGGTGGAAATCCAGGGAGAATTCAAGGGAATTTTATCTCAGCTGGATGATTTGATGCAGGGAGAACACCGGCCGGAACTGAGTGCTGTGGATGATCCGGACGCTTTGAAGGCCAGTGTGGAAAAACTGGAAAAACGTCTGGGAGGATTTGGGGTGGTCAACCTTCTGGCAATTGAGGAATGTAAGGAACAGGAAGAACGGTTCCAATACCTGACGGAGCAGCGGGAGGATCTGAAAAAGTCCATTGCAAACTTGAGCCGGGACATTCAGGAAATCGACAGCACGACCCGGGAACTGTTCATGCATGCCTATGACGCCATCAACACAACCTTTTCCGGCGTGTTTCAGCATCTATTCGGCGGTGGAAATGCCAGTCTTTCCCTGACAGACCCATCAGATCCACTGGAGACAGGAGTTGATATTTTCGCCCAACCGCCGGGTAAAAAGATTCAAAATATATCCTTACTGAGCGGAGGAGAAAAAGCCCAGACCGCACTGGCTCTACTCTTTGCAATGTTTGAATATCGTACTTCTCCACTGTGCGTTCTGGATGAGGTGGATGCGCCTCTGGATGAGGCCAACGTTATTCAATTGGGGCAGTTCCTGAGGCGGTATCGGGACAATGTACAGTTTGTGATCATGACACACAACAAAACCACCATGGAGATGGTCGACTCTCTCTATGGGGTCACGATGGAGGAACCTGGATGCAGCAAAATGCTCTCTGTAAGACTGGAAGATTCTGCAACTTCTTGATCGTTTTTCTCGTGTTGTTGTTTGCGCATGTGTCCGGGCAGAGCGAACCGAACGTGAAGGAAAAAGGGGATACCGGCCTGACGGTATCTATCGGTTATATTTCTACCAGCGGTAACTCGGACACGACAACCGGAAATTTCAAATGCGACTATAATACAAAATGGGGGCGTCTGAACTTCAGAGCTTATGGTTCCTACCTGTTTACCGATGTAACCAACCAGGCTACCGGAGTGAATTCTAGAGACACGGAAAGACTGGAAGTCGGGATTAAAACCGATTATGCACTTCGGGAGAGGAGCAGTGTATTTACCAATTTATCCTGGAAAAAGGACGAACCATCCGGAATTGATCACAATATTTCTCTGGCTTCAGGATATGGCTGCACATTTATTGACTCCACTCAGTCGAAACTAAAGGCCGGTGTGGGACTGGAAGGGTTCCAGGAACAAAAAATTTTAGAGGGAAACCACATTTCAAACAGCGCATTCGCGGTCTATTTCCAGGTAGATTATCTTTATAAATTCAACAAAGACAATATGTTGAAATTCGGAAACGAAAGCCGAATGAGTTTTTCCAACAACGAGGATTATCGATTATCGAGTACATTGTCTTACATATCAAGTATTAACCACACACTTGCCCTGGAAATCTCGTATCAGCAGCAATACAGGAATCTTCCAGTGGACGACAAAAAGAAGTCTGATACAACAACCACTGTCAACCTCGTCTTCCGTTTTTGATCTGCAAAACTTACCCGGGAAGATGATGCCCCGGTTCCAATTCGTGACTTGTGATTTTGGAAAAGGAGTGGTATCCTGCCCGAGGTTCGGGGATGTAGCTCAGCTGGGAGAGCGCTGCCTTCGCAAGGCAGAGGCCGGGGGTTCAAGTCCCCTCATCTCCACCATTTCCTCTAATGAAAGTGCAAGTGCGAGGAAGAGTGGCAGCAAAGCTGCCGTGAATGGTGGATAGTGGATGG
>CBEUWV010000191.1:0-4574 GCA_965546895.1 uncultured bacterium | reverse complement strand
CCACATCGCGGAAGAAACCGACATGTGGCAAACCTGGGGCTACCTTTCCAATGCCAACTCCACCAGTTCTTCTGTGAGGATTTCAGGTGTCGAAACCAACCTTCCTCAGAAAGCAGCTCAGTTGATAGATCTGGGTTCACTTTTGCCATCGGAACCGGACAGCACCACAGCCTGGGCGCGCTTCACGGCGAAATCAGACACACCGTTGACCGACACCCGCTCCCTCGCCGGGTTTGAAGCCTTCATCCGAAACGGCAGCGATGGCGCGGCGACCGAACTGGCAACAGCGGGTCATGATGCCCTCTTTATCCCGCACATTCCTCAGGAAACTGACATCTTCTGGACTGGGTTCACCTTTGTCAACACAGGGGAAGTTCCCAACGTGGTCACAATCCAGTTTTTTACCGACACCGGGGAAAGTTGTGGTATGGAATCCTTCACCATCGGCGCCGGCCAGAAAGTCAAGGGCCTGATGACAGAGCTCTTTCCGGATGAAGCTGGTATTGCCAGCTGGGCATGGGTGACCGGGACCGAACGCATCAACGGCATTGAGATTTACGGGACCTACCATGACGGCATCTGCGGATTCGCACTCACCGGAAACATGAACACAGATCTGATACTGCCCATGATGGCAGCGGGTGAGGGACTCTGGACCGGTATCGCCGTAGTCAACCCCAACAGCGCCGAAACAACAGCCACGGTGAAACTCATGGCGGCGGATGGCACCGTCCGGGCGGAACAGACCATCATAATTCCGGCAAAGGGCCGGTACAAAGGTGTGGTGGCAGATATCTTCACCGGCATTACACCGGCGGCAAGCGACTACATCCGCGTTGAGTCAGATGTTCCCCTTGTGGGCCTCGAAGTAACCGGTGACATGGCCCGGACATTCATGAAAGCACTGGCAGCCAACTGATTGCCAAACCAAGGAGGGGGCGAAAGCCCCCTTTATGGTCCAGTGAAAGTGTTAGTGCGTGGGGGAACCATCCGGGAGGCAGGGCGAATGCTGGACAGTGGAAACAGTTTTACACGTGTATAATAAGCTTATGTTGAAATTGTGGATGCCGCACAGGATATTTTCCGTTAACAGATACCGGATTACCGGAATCGTAATTGTTGCACTGATGCTTTTCCCGGTACCGGCCATTGCGGGCAGACACTCCGGAGAAAAGACACGGATTATTCATGTAATTGTGGCGCTGTGTGACAACGTTCACCAGGGAATTGTGCCGGTTCCGGCCGCACTGGGTAACGGAGACATTCCCGCTTCGAACCTTTACTGGGGAGCAGGATTTGGACTGAAAACCGTTTTCAAGCGAAACAACGCATGGGAACTGGAATCAAGCATTCCGAAAAACAGCGGCCCGTTACTGGAGCGCTGCACATTCCGGCATCGGGATACCGGGACAATCCTCATTGCGGACGCATGGCGTGGATCGAAAATCCGCCAAGCCACTAGAACCTTTCTCCGGGAATCCGGCGGGGCATCACTCATGTGGAAAAGTCAGACAATTCTACCAAGCCTTGTCATCTACGTTGGCCATAACGGATTGATGGATTTTGATCTCGACGTAACCCCCCTTTCCGAAGACCCTTCCCGAGTCCCCGTAATGGTATTCTGCTGCTCTTCCCGGCTTTTTTTTCAGAATAAACTCGAAACAGTCGGCGCCTGCCCATTGCTTTTGACCACGGGTCTCATGGCACCGGAAAGATATGTGGTGGAGGCCGCAGCCAATGGCTGGATAGCCGGGGAACGGGGGGCCATCCTTCGCAACCGTGTAGCCGCCGCCTACAACAAATATCAGAAATGCGGCGCCCGGGCCGCCCGTCATCTCTTCACCATAGATAATTAAGGAGGAATTTAAAGTTGGCTAAGAAACAGAACACAAAAACAGGATTATTTATCGGGACAATCATTTTCGGGGGACTGGGGATTTTTCTTATGCTCACCTGGGTTCATAACCTGCAGATGGCCAGATCAAGTAAATCATGGCCCGCCGTACAGGGGGCAGTTGTCAGCTCCAGAGTTGTCCAGGTGCTGGATTCCACAGACAAAAAAGGAAAACGCCACTACAGTTATAAAGGCCTCGTCAAATACAGCTACAGCGTGGAGGGACAGAATTACCTGTCAGCCCGCATTTCATTCGGGGATTATTCCACAAGCAGTCCCGACCACGCAGAAAAAATTGTGGCAAACTACCCGGTAGGGAAACAGGTCCGCGTCTATTACAACCCGGATTCTCCAGTACAGGCGGTTCTGGAACGAAGTGCAGGATTTGGCAATTTCCTACAAGCTCTGGTCGGTTTTTTGTTTCTGCTGGGTGGAATTGTCTTGCTGTTTACTTTTTTTGCTAAACTGTTTACCGGAAGATAAGACAGAAAAACCAGCTTTCTTCAGGGAGGGATAATGAATGCCATTGATCAGGCCATCATGAATGCATTGACCGTGAATCTCGGTTACCGGGAAAATGAGAAAGTAGGGGTAGTCCTCCAGAAATGGAGTACGGCCCTTGGAGAAGATTCTGTGAAAAAATTTCTGGCATCAGAGGAGCTTTGCCAGCGAATGATTTTTGTCTTTCATGCCAACGATGTACCTGCAGTTCTCTTGCCCTATGCCCCTCTTGAAGCTCGAAACGGCGCAGATGCTGTACCGGAACTTTATGAAATGGCAAAGGGGCTGGATGTGCTGTTTATGCCAACGGCTTTTTCCCTGAGCCATACACCGTTTCGAAAAGCCATTACGGAAACAGGCACTCGTATTGCCAGTATGCCCGGATTTACACTGGACATGTTTGAAAAAGGGGGCCCGATGGACACCGACTATGAAAAGCTGGCGGTAATCACCCATAAAATTCAGGAAAAGCTGGCTGCCAGCCGATTTGTCCAGGTAACGGCTCCCGGTACGGATATGCGAATTGAAATTGTACCGGAAACGGCCCACGCTTCCACAGGTATGCTGGATAAACCCGGCGCGTTCGGAAACCTCCCCGGTGCGGAAGCCTACGCGTTGCCAAGGGAAGAAGGAAGCTCCGGGGGCTACTTCACCGTTCCCGCCGGCTGGGGCGGCCAGATTCCACTGCCCTTCCCGGTAAAGTTTACAGTAGCGAATAACCGCTTTGTTAAAATAGAAGGCACCGACAGTGAACAGCAGATTTGGATTGATCAGCATATAAAACCACTGATTATGGAACAGGAAAACTTCAACGTACTGGCGGAACTGGGAATCGGCACCAACCCCAACCTCAATGAGAAATACATATCAAAGCACGGCTGGGGCATCCTGACCGCGGAGAAAATCTCCGGTTCCGCCCACTTTGCCAACGGAAACAACGCCGGATTCGGGGGGACCAATAATGTGCCGGTGCATATCGACTGGGTCGTTCCAGGGGTAAGTATTCAATACCTCATGTGAATGTTCACGGCGCTGGCGGTTCTTTTTGCCCGTAGCTTCGTTGGAACCGACTTCGGCTTACTCGTGTACGTTCGTGTAAACTCCGTCGCCTCAGCCGTCCCCGCCTTGCTGCGAACAAAAACTTCTCGCCAGTAAAGAAGTGCGAGTGCAAGGCAGCAAAAGAGCCAATTTTCAACGGCTATTCTAATCTCATCCAGCACTCAACCTCAACCTTGCCTTTCACTCAAACTTGGCCCCCAGAGTGGCCCAAGGCCGGTTTACGCTTTACTTCGAGTGTGAAAAACGGTAAACTTTTCCACTGAATGCTGACCAGACGGGGGGACCATGAAGATTCTTGAACGTTTTTTTTCACTGACAACACGGGCAACAATTTCCACACGCTGGATCGGGCTTACAAAAATACCACTTTTGTATTTTGCCCGGCCATCAGTCGTGGAACTGACAGATGAGAAAATCGTCGTAAAAATCCCCCTGAGAAGACGGACAAAAAACCACCTGGGTTCCATGTATTTCGGCGCATTAGCCGTGGGGGCAGATGTTTCGGCCGGGTTGATTGCGTGGCGTCGGATTGATGAGTCAGGCGTTCCCATCAGCCTGGTGTTCAAGGACATTTTTGGAGAGTTCCTCCGGCGCCCCGAAGCCGACGTCCATTTCACTTGCACCGAAGGTGGAGAGATTGACAAACTGGTGCAAAATGCCGCCACATCCGGTGAGCGGGAAGAAATGCCAATTCATGTGACCGCCACAGTCCCGTCACTCACGGGAGATGAGCCGGTGGCCCGCTTCACCCTGACCCTCTCCATCAAGAAAAAGAAAACCTCAGACGCAAGAAAGTGAATATACGTGAGGAAAGGGAAACAGACCGGACTTTTTCATCTTTCCTTGCTCGCACTTTCACACGCATTTACACCATCTTTACACCGGTGCCCCCTTGCGGTATGCTCAGAACATGATAGAAAAGAAAAACACTCGTCGTACAAGAATTCTTGCAGAACTGACATCGGTGGGCATTCAGTTCCCGGTGAGCATCGGAATCGGCTATCTGATGGGCCATTACCTGGATAAGTGGCTCGGCCTTGATCCGATCCTGACCATCGTGTTCAGTATATTGGGAGTCATCGCGGCATTTATCAATGTATTCAGGCTCAACGCCGAGCTG
>CBEUWV010000190.1:0-4581 GCA_965546895.1 uncultured bacterium | reverse complement strand
CGATTCCCGCGAACGGTCACTTTCCCTTTCAGGGCAGGGATGCGGCCGATTAAGGTTCCGCTTTTATCAAATATGCTGTAGTCCCATTTTGATTCATTGTCCCCCGCCTCTCGCGCTGTCTTGACCCAGAGTCGTCCCTTCCCATCCACGAACATGCCCATTACCGAAACCCGATACGGTGACGCCGGGGCCAGATTCAGCTCAGGACATCCCTCCTGCAGCCGCTTCCGGAAATAATTCAGGCGTTTTATTTCATCATCGCTTCGCCTGACTGACCTGTAATCTCTCATAATTGTACGAACCTTCTGTCCACGGAGATTCAGCACTTGAATGACAATATCAGTACGGGAGCCTCTGGACACATAGATCCGATCTCCCGCTGCTGTGAATTTCGCATAGGCATTATCAAAACTGACCGTCGCAGCATGTACGCTTTTCCATTGGGAAAGGGGACAAATTTCCCTGATTTCATTAAATGCCTTGTCCAGAAGTACAACCACATCTCTCTTATATTGCCCTTTTTTATCGTTCCTGGGAACTGAAATAACCCAACCGCCACTAACCTGCAGCAGTCCATTGGCAAATTCAAATTTATTCCCCGATCTCACGTTTTTCCCGAGGATTCCTTTTGGTGAAAAGATGACAATTCGCGCCGAAAATGGATCAAGTACCAGTATTTGACCGTCAGAATCGGCAAGAAAAGCACCTGGAAAGTTGACCTCGTCCGGTCCCTGGCCCTTCCCGCAGAAGTGACGGAGATAGTGGCCGGTTGAATCATACTGGTGAATCAGTCCTGATTGCCCATCCGCAACATAAATCTGTCCATTCAAGCCTTCAACCGCAGACATGGGCGTATTCAGAAAAATGTCCTTTGCAGGGTTGTCTGGAGAAAACGTCCGCACTTTCTCCAGCCCAATGACGACTGAACGGACCGGATCCATCGGGTTTTTGATAATCCCTGCAGCCACCCCGTACACAGCGAGAAAACAAAGACACAAGCTAACAAAATTTCGTTTCATGTTTTTCCTCCTGTTCATCAGGTTATTTCTCTTTTCACATCGTGGCCCGGTTTACTCATCGCCAATCCCCCTCTGAATGCCGTGGACAGCCGGCTGCCGAATCGCTGCACCGTTTCGAATACTTCCAGAAATGCCGGCATAACCAGGATAATCAGCAGAGCGGATGCGGTAAGCCCGCCGATGGTGGCTATGCCCAGCGACACCCAGATGCTCTGGTCTCCACCGTCGCTGTGGCCACCGAATACCAGTGGTAACATTCCCACAACGGTAGTCAGTGTGGTCATCAGAATGGGGCGCGCGCGGCGGACCGCGGCTGCTGTCTTGTCGCCTTTCGGGTCGAAACGCCAGTGGTCCACCAGCAGAATGCTGTTATTTACGACAATGCCAAACAGCAGGATCAGGCCCATGTAAGCGGATGCGTCAAAGCTGTAGCCACCGTACGCGAAGATGTATCCAACACCGATGAGAGAAAACGGCACTGCCACCAGAACCGCCAGCGGCAATACCAGAGATTCCATGTAGGCGGCGAGAATCAGAAAGATAATGATCAACGCGATTCCATAGGTTTGAAAGACCATGCGCTGTTCCGCCTCCGTCATATACTCGCGGTTCATTTCCTTGGTGTAGCCCGGTGGCAGTTCCAGGGCCTTGAATACCTTCCGGTTAAACTTCCGAGCCCGTCTTGTGGAACCCCGATAGTTCCACTCCACTACAGCCATGTATTTCTGGTTTTTCTTGGAGATAATCCCCTGAGCCTTTTCTTTGTCAAAGTTCAGCAGTTGACGGAGCCGGTACCGGCTTCCATTTTTCGACACATAGGTTAAGCCGAGAAAATCATCCTCACTCATACCCTGAAATCCGGTAAACCGAGCTTCCAGACCCATTTCCTCCCCTTCAATCTGGAATCGAGCCGGCTGTTCTATCACCAGATTCCGTTGAATGAATGCCAGCAGCCTGGACTTGGAAATATTCCGGCTGGCCAGCATGTCGGTTTTGAAACGGATAACCATTTCCTCCCTGTTTCTTGAAAACCAGAACCGGTTACTGAATTTCACATTTGCCTCCCGGACCCGGCGTTCTTTCAGAACCCGCCGCTTCAGGGATTCCGCCAGTTTCTTCACGCGGTCATAGGTGTAGCCGGTTAGAGTAATACTGGAATTCATCCAGCCACCACCCCCCCCGGGTGAGGAATAGTAGTTGTCTTGATCCAGGCCGTACACACCGACCGTAATCCCGGCCAACTGTGAGGCAACCGCTATCATCTCCTGTTTCACCTGAAAAGGGATCACCGTCTTTTCCGCTTCCGGCGTAAAAGTTACTCGGATCGTTCCGGAGGTCCGATAAACCGATAACACGACGTCCTTGACTCCGGAACGTCCAACCAGGCGCCGTTCAAAGGGAATCATCGCCGCGTCCACTGTGTCCACATCGGATTCTGCAGGAAGCCGAACGTAGGCGGTAACGGTTTTGGTTTCGGGCCGAAAGAAGAAACCGCCCCGGCTCACATCTTTGTCAAAGGTATGCCATGCGTGCCAGCCCAGAATTGCCACCAGTATCACTGTCACCAACGCTCCCTTCCGAAGCCAGTCAATCGGACCATAAAGCCAGTTCAGGGAGAGAAAGGAGCGATGAACCGTCCTCAACCGCCGGTAACGAAACACGAGTGGAATCAAAGTAAAGGATATAAACATGGATGCCAGCAGGGAAAACACAATAGCTTCCGCCAAGGGCATGTAGTAGCCGGCCATTCGCCCGGACAGAAAGACAAAAGAAAAGAATCCACCACAGGTCGTCAGGGTGGAAGCCAGTATACTTCCGGAAACCTTCCTCACACCCACAGGCACCGCGTCCTCCCGACGAATTCCCAGATCAATATGCTCAATAATGCTCTCCGCCACCACAATGGCGTTGTCCACCATCATCCCGAATCCCAGTGCCAATCCTGACAGGGAAACGAAGTTCAGCGCCGTACCGAAAATGTAAAACAGGTCCACCGTGAATATCGCGGACAGCAGAATCGTCAGGATGATGACCAGCGGGGTGCGGATTGAGAAGAGAAACAGCGCCAATGTGATGAAAACCAGCACAAAAATCCAGCCCCCCCGTTCCGCCAGTGACACCAGCTCCGTCGCTATATCCTTGCCTCCGTCGTCCAATACACGGAAAGATTTTGCCGGAAACTGCCCCTTCATTGTTTCAATCAGTGTCCGTATCCGAGCTGCCGTTCGAATGGTGTTGGCATCCCTCGCTTTTTCCACATCCACCGTAATGGTGGGCTTTCCATTAACCCTGGACAGGGTATACAACTCGCCATATCCCCAGGTCACGGTTCCTAATTCCGAAAGCCGTACCACGCGTGACCCGACCTTAGCCACCGGAAGTGAACGAAGCCGGGCCAGGTCTGTGGGCGAGTTATTGACCAGAATTAATGTTTGCCGATCCCCCTCAAGCAGTGGCGCCGTAGGGTACCGGACACCGGTCTCCTGTACGCGGGCGAGGATACTGCTGAAACTGAGGCCGAGGCGCTCCAGCTTTTCCCGATCCAGCGTTAACTGGACCACCCGGTCGGAACCTCCGTTGATCGTAACATCTGCCACACCGTCCAGTGCGGTGACCCGGGGCATCACCTGCCGGGTTACAAACCGTCGAACATCCTGAATCGACATCGGCGCCGACACCTCGAAGAGAAAGAAAGTGCGTTGCTCCTTCTGCATATCTTTCGGTAACACTGTCCGAACGGTAGGGCCCCGGATGCTTCGGGACAACTTACGCCGAAGTGATGCCAGTTCTTCCTTGAGCTGGAACACGGCGAAATCCACATTGGCTTCTTTTTCAAAGGTAATCTGGACAGTGGAACTGCCGTAGGAAGATTCCGAGGTAACATCCTTAACCGAACGAATCCGCCCGGCAATTTCCTCGATGGGGCTCGTAATTTCCCTCTGGATCGTTTCGGGGCCACTGTTCATCCACTGCGTTGTGACACTCACCTGGGGCAATTCGACTTCCGGTTCAAGATCCACTCTGATGTGCCGTACCGCAAACACACCAAACGCGATCATCACAAGATAGACAACAATGGTCAATACCGGTCGGCGCAACGCAAACTCAGTCATGGGATGCCCCCTGGGGAAAACCAGCATGAAGATATAAGAAGAGAGGAGAAACAACACAAAGTCACAAAGGCACAAAGTAGGATTCGATCAATGTCCAGAAAACCAAGAAAATCGGATGATATGCCCAACACAATGAGAATATTTCTGAGAACCTTCTGCATTTCTATCCTCATGAGTTTTATACATGTTGTTTCCTTTAGTCCATCTCTATTTATTCCCATTTTTTTCTTCTCTCCACCCTGTGCGACTTGGTGATTTTGTTTTACTTCTATTTTGTCTCTGATTTTCTTTCTCTTCACACTAGTTTCAATCCATCTTCTCTGTTTCCCGTCTGACCTTTGTGCCCTTGTGCCTTTGTGTTAATTCCCCTCTGCTAATTCCCATTCTCTCTTTTTCCTACCTGTTCACTCTTCTCCACTTTTGTGTCTTTGTGTTAATTCCCTTCTCTC
>CBEUWV010000189.1:0-4586 GCA_965546895.1 uncultured bacterium | reverse complement strand
GTAGTGGCAATCATCCGGTGGGCAAATCCCTTTCCCATCAATTTGAATGCGTCACCCATCAGCTCCAGACTGAAGAAGAAAACATACAGTACAGCGAGTAGCGCCAAAGCTTTCAGGACAGGGAGCCACCAGTTCCTTGCAGATTCACTCGAATAATTCATTAAGCAAATGTCTCCTTACAATTTCTGGAATTTTTCAGTAGACCCGGAAATTATACCAGACATTTTCCATCAAACGGAAGGCAAGTTGAGAACCGGGGAAAGTAGTAAAGGCTGACGGGTATGGGACACAGAAAAGGAACGTCTAATGGCGGTTGGATGTCCGGTGCCGGCTCGATCAGATATCTGAAACAACTCCCGGTTTAGTTTAATTTCGTTCTGTCAGGGTCCTCAGGGAATGGGATCGTCCCCTTCTTCCCCTCGGTCATGTTGTCATAATATCGCGTGGTAGGATATGCAAAATCAATGTCATCACATGCCGCGAAGGCCTTCAGAACCGCTTCCCAGATATTCCCCTGTGTCACCCGCCGCTTGCGCGGTTCTGTCAGATATCTCATAGTCAGCCTGACGCCGATATCATCCACGCTGGTGTACACGATGGGAGTGAGGTTCTTATAATAGATCATGAACTTCTCCGCAGCCCGTTTCACCTGCTTTTCTGCTGCACTTGTCCGATGTTCAGTCTCAGACCAGACCACGCCACTCAGAATTTCCTTGGCTTTTTCCCAATCGCTCTCAAATGTAACAATCACAGGGATTTCATCCCAGATGTAGTCGAATGACCGGCCGTAGTTTGCCAGAGACTGGGTAAATATCAATCCGTTGTTTACGTGAACAATGCGCCCGGTACTCTGGTCCGCTGCGACCCAGTTTCCGATTTCCATGAGACTGAACTGAAAGAGACGCAAATCTATCACATCTCCCGACAAGTCTCCAATCTGGATGCGATCTCCCACCTGGAACGGTCTTTTCCATAGCAGAAATCCCCATCCCACCATATTCACAATCGGGTCCTTCAATGCAATTGCAAGACCGGCAGAAACCAGCCCCAGATAGGTGGCCAGAGATTCAAAGCCCTTCAACCATATTTTGCCCAACATAAGCAGAATCAAAAAAACCATCACATATGTTGAGACTTTCTTCCAGTGGTAACGAACGCGAATGTCTTCCGTCCTTCCCTGAACCAGTTTCATTACGAGCCAGCGTACAACAATAGCAAACACAATCACCACAAGCGATTCCAGCAATTTGTACTGACTTTCAATAGACAGGTGAAGGGTCTGCTTCATCCACTGCCCAATGGTATCAATCCAATTCAAAATGAACCTCCACTAACCTTTACTGATGATATCATATATCTACTCAGACACACTTGATTAGGCTGGTTTCAGCCGGCACAGTCCCTTTCCTTGTGGCCGTTGAGGATGCTGCGTTCGGGTGAACAGCTGATTACTGCATTTTCTTCCCAAATGGTGTAAGTATTTGGATGGCAGTGATTTAACACGTGATTCGACAATTTGCAATATCAAGACGGCTGTGCTATCCTTGGGTTCCTGCCTGTTGTCGGCCCGGAACATTTCATTCCATGACCGTGGGTCGGAAATCAAGAAAGATTGAGGAGAATTTATTTTTGAGCACTTTGCATAAATATGCGCCGCAAAAGCGTACGCGAAATGAAAGTAGAGAACATACGGGTAGGCCCGTGCAATTTCAGAAGAAATCAAACCACCCTGTGAGACCGAATCGAACGAAGCATCCGGATTATGTTGCGAAAGGAGCGTTTTCCACACTGATCTCACCACTGAAACATGCGGTAAGAGATGCGGGATATGACACGCCGACACCCATTCAGGAATTGGCCATCCCCCATCTGCTGAATGGACGGGATATGCTGGGTTGTGCCCAGACCGGAACCGGAAAAACGGCTGCGTTCATGCTGCCAATCCTGCAATATCTTACCGAAAAGCCCCAGCGGCCGATGCCCGGGAAGCCCCGTGTGCTGGTATTGACCCCCACCCGGGAACTTGCGGCACAGATTAACGACAGCATTTCGACCTATGGGCGCCACATCCGGGTTGCCCATACCGTTGTTTTCGGTGGCGTGGGACAGCAGCCCCAGGTGACAAAACTGCGCCGTGGGCTTGATATTGTAGTCGCAACACCGGGTCGGCTGTTGGATTTGATGCAGCAGGGACACGTGAGCCTGAACGCAATTGAAGTTTTTGTCCTGGATGAAGCGGACCGGATGCTCGACATGGGTTTCATCCATGACATTCGGAAAGTGATTGCGAAATTGCCGGAAAAACGCCAGTCGTTGTTCTTTTCGGCAACCATGGCCCCGGGGGTCGTGTCGCTGGCACAGACGCTGGTTCACGACGCGGTGGAAGTTTCGGTCACACCGGAGCAGCCCACAGTGGAAAAGATTGCCCAGAAGATTCTGTTTGTGGACAAAGGAAATAAGGACAGTCTGCTGATTTCGCTGATGAACGACAATGAACTGGAAAAAGTGATTGTCTTTACACGGATGAAACACATGGCTAACAAGGTCGCTGGAAAATTGAACCGGAACGGCATTTCCGCAGCCGCAATCCATGGCAACAAGAGCCAGACGGCCCGAACCCAGGCGCTTGATGACTTCAAAAAGGGAAAGGTACGGGTACTGGTCGCAACAGACATTGCGGCGCGGGGCATTGACGTTGACAACATTTCCCATGTAATCAACTACGATTTGCCCAACGAACCGGAAACCTACGTTCATCGAATCGGCCGAACCGCGAGAGCGGGGCTGGATGGGTCCGCCATTTCATTCTGCAGCGCTGAAGAACGCAGCTATCTTCGTTCAATTGAACACCTGATCCATCAGCGTGTGCCGATTGATCTCGAGCACCGCTTCCACTCCGAATTTGCACGAACCGCAACCGGCGCCGATGCCAGACCGGCACCGAAGGTCGTACGGCCAAGACGGCCACGCCCCACCGGCCGGACCCGACAAAGAACTGACTTCCATGGCGGAAGAGGGCGCAGATAAGACAGATAAGATCTGTTCTGTGCGCCTTCGGCGCCTGTGTTCTGACCGGAATGGGAAAGGAAATTGGGGAAGCGGGTTTTACCATGGTACGATCAGCAAAAGAAGTGTGAAAACATTTATCACGTAGATCATCCAGTGAACGTCCCGGGCTTTGCCCAGGCAGATTTTAATCAGTGTGTAGGTGAGAAATCCCCAAACCACCCCCTGGGTAATGCTGAAAGTAAGGGGAATCAAGGCAAAGGACATGAATGCGGGTACAGCCTCTTCAAAGTCTTTCCAGTTGATGTCCATGAGCGGTTCGGTCATATAAATGCCTACCAGAACAAGCACCGGGGCGGTCGCTACCGCCGGAACCAGCGACAGTAGCGGCGACAGAAACATGAAGGGCAAAAACAGCAGACCTGTCACTACTGCGGTGAGTCCCGTCCGTCCTCCTTCTTTGATTCCCGCCGCCGATTCTACATATACCGTGCCGGAAGAAGATCCGAACAGGCCCGAAATGGTCGTGGAAAAGCCGTCCATCAGTAAGGCCTGGCCGATGTTGATGGGCTCGCCTTCTTCGTCCACAAGCCCCGCCACCTCGGCTACTCCGACAAATGTACCGATGGAA
Organism: uncultured bacterium; assembly: GCA_965546895.1. Lineage (GTDB taxonomy): Bacteria > Acidobacteriota > Holophagae > Thermotomaculales > Thermotomaculaceae > UM-FILTER-49-7. Next base: position 949 of record CBEUWV010000189.1, on the reverse strand, counting down.
TCAAACATGTCCACGAAAAACAGTGCGAAAATCGGCAGAATCATGCCGATTTTCAGTGCCCCAAGAATATCCAGTTTGAAGAATACCGACAGGTCTGGCAGGGCAAACAGCGCTTCCGGGGTCTTTACCAGCGGTTCCGGCAGCCAGCCCATTGCCATCCCCGCAGCCGAAATGCCCGATGTCAGTATTGAAAGCAGCACAATGGAAATAGTGAACGCGCCCCGAACCCTGCGAATCACCAGCGTGGCTGTTAGAATCAGACCCAACGCGAACAATACCACGATCACAGTCAGCTTTCCGGGTCCTACAATGGTCGCCGGATTGGATACAATGAACTTTACACTTTTGAACCCGATGAACGACAGAAAAACACCGATTCCCGCCGCCATCCCCCGTCGCAGCGAATGGGGAATAGCACGGACAATTTCCGTACGGATGCCGGTGACGGAAAGCAGCATGAAGACCAGCCCGGAGATGAACACCGCGCCCAGGGCTGTCTGCCAGGGAATTTCCATTCCCACCACCAACGTGTAAGTAAAAAAAGCATTGATCCCCATCCCCGGCGCTACACCGTACGGCAGATTGGCATAGAGTCCCATGGCCATGGAGCTGAACGCGCATACCAGTACAGTGGCGAACAACACCCCCGGAAACGGCATTCCGGCATCTGCCAGGATGGCGGGATTCACCACCACGATATAGGCCATGGCCAGAAAGGTGGTAAGGCCTGCGATGATCTCGGTACGGATACTCGTGCCCCGCTCATTCAGCTTGAAAAACCGCTGGATCCCGTTCATCTTTGCGCCCCCCTGCTTCCAATGTGACAGATGCATGTATCTAATTATTATGGCACAAACAAAAAGAAGTTATCAAGTATTCGGGACGGATAGTGGAGGGAGAACAGTGACTTGTGATTAGTGACTTGTGACTAGTTCAGAAGGGAGAAGAG
>CBEUWV010000188.1:0-4587 GCA_965546895.1 uncultured bacterium | reverse complement strand
CACTCTCCTGGCAGAATCCCAGGATTCCTGTGTGGTATATGGAATGCCAAAAGCTGCCATGAATACGGGCTTCGTCAATTATCAGCTTCCTCTGGACCTCATGGGTGGAAAAATAGTAGCGCTTTTGCGCCAGATTGAACCGGAATAGAGCGTTTACTTTTCCCTCAGCTTCCCGACTTCCATCTTCACTTCCGGTTTTTTCTGAGTTTCAGTACTGTCTCAAGAACCTCCAACTGCCCCGATTCATCTGTAATATCTCTATCGATAACTCTGCGATATGTCTCTTCCAGGAGCTCCCTGATCTCTGGTCCGGGACTGATTCCTCGATCAACAAGGTCTGTTCCATTCACATAAAAAGGAAAGTCCTTCAGTGAAGTAATAAAATTGCTGATCGTTCGCTTAATGGACTCTTCCTCAAAGTAAGCCAGGGCAAACAACAGGATTTCCGGCTCCAATCCCCCCAGAACTTCAACTACCCGGGATCGTTTCCGCTTCCCCTTGCGATGAAAGAAAATTTCCAGGCCCCGGAGACACCCTCGAAAACGGAGTACCTGGCGGGTCAAGGAGTTCCCGAGGGCGAGTTTCTTACTTACTTCCAGCTTCTGCTCTGTTGTTGCGTGAATCATCAGCGAAAACAGGTATAGAAGCCACTCTTGAATATTCTCTCTGAAAAGCAGCCGGTGCCAGGCAACAACAGAATCCACATTGGTGGCAAGATTCCTGGCAAAAGGATCTAATTTGATATCTTCGTGAAAGAAACGCAAGCCTCCGATTTTCTCCAGATCTTCCAGTATGATGGAAGCATTCCTCGTTGAGAACAATGCCTGGATTTCTTTCAGGAAACGATGGCCGGATACCTTTTCTACTACGCCCAGTGAAGCCGCGGATTTCATCAAACTCAGGGTTGCTTTCCCAATTCTGAACTTGAATCGATGTTTGAACCGTATCGCTCGAATCATTCGAGTGGGATCGTCAATGAAACTGAGGGAGTGCAATACACGAATAATCCCTTCCTTCAAATCCCGGCGCCCGCCAAAATAATCGACCAATTCACCAAATCCATCTTTGTTCAGTCGGATTGCCATCGCATTGATCGTAAAATCCCTTCGATACAAATCATGAAATATGGTCGCGCTTGTGATGTCAGGTAAAGCACCCGGTTTACTGTATACTTCAAAGCGGCTTGTTGCAATGTCCAGCCGCATTCCTTCCGGCGTGATCACCACAGCAGTATTAAATTTTTCGTGCGCGACACAGCGCGCATTGAGTTTATCAGCCAGCTGTTCAGCAAACTCAATGCCATTCCTGTCCACCACAAAATCAAGGTCCAGGTTTGGCCTTCTGAGCAGAAGATCGCGGACGAATCCACCAACTATGTATAACTGAACTCCCCGCTCATCCGAGATGTTGCCTGCAGCATTGATAATGGACATCAGATTTTCGGGGAGGAGCCTGCGAAGTCTTTCTCCATAGCTGATGCGCTTCATTCTTGTTTCATTAAAATGTACCGCATTCCTGAATGCGGCGGTTCGAGTGATAATACCAGTCACTTCCCCCTCCTCCATTAAAAACGCCATTTTCACATTCTTTTCCATAAACATATCCCGAACTCTCTCCATATCAACATCCGGATCCACTGAGAAAACATCAAAGCGCGTAATATTTGATACGGCGAGTTCTTCATATTCATGAAGAATCGCGTAATCCAGATCCTGACGGGCCACGACTCCTGTCAGTTGCCCCTGTTCGTCACGAACAGGGAGAGAATTAACCCGAAGCTGGTTCATTCTCCTGATAACAGACGAAATCGACTCGTTCCACTCCACAACGGCAACCGGGGGCATGGCAATGTCCCTCGCCCTTAGAAAGGACGGTAGAGATTCCAGGGCCTTATCCAGCTCCAATCGAACCTCCAGTACGGTTCTATTCTTAAAAATCGCAGTGAAGATATTTTTGTGACCGCCTCCTTCGAACCCGCTGAACAGCTTCTTCAAATCAATGTCATCATACAGATTTCTGCCAATGAGATAGGTCTTGTTCTCCATCTGGAGAATACAGAAAAATAAACGCAGATCTTCGAGCTCCATCAAACGATGGGTAACGGAGGAAATGTCCGGCTCAAAACGGTCCGATATGAACTGTGCCACTGCAATGGTCCTGTCCTTAATCTTATATCGCTCAATGACAGGGACTAGTTGATTGAACAACTCTATCTGGCGTTCCGACAGCGGATGCTTCAGCGCAACCGTAACAGCATTTAAGTCTGCGCCCTGTTTCAGAAGCCAGCTGACAGCATCGGCATCCATATATGTTGTAGCTGGAAATGACAGAAAATCAGTATCCTCATAGATACCCATCACTCCCAGAGTTGCATAATCTGACGGAATCTGGATGTTCATATCTTTCAGAAAGTGAACGACAATACTGGTGGTGGCTCCGGTTTCCTGCTGAAAGACACGCCCTGCATCTATGCTGTCAGATGGAGAAGCGTGATGGTCAAAAACTGTTACCGAATCCCGGCCCAATTTTTCCAGAACCCCTGATAACTTACCAATTCTACGTTTACTGGAAGTATCGGCCACAATCAAACCCGTAATATCGGTCATCTGGTCAAACTCTGTCAGCGAGCAATCCGGGGGAAGGTCCAGTCTGGTATCAGAAAGGAAGGTTCGGAGTTTCTTTTCCTTGGAACCAGGGAAAACAAGCACACTGTCTGAATAGTATAAACTCAGCAAATGTGCGGATGCAAATCCATCAAAATCGAGGTTCAAGTGAGAGGTAATAACAAGCATTTCACTACCGCCGTCCGGAATGCACGGTGGCAAGCCTCTCCTTCAGCATTGACTCCCGTTGCATTCCGAAGAACACATCTGTCACAACCCCCTTTTTCACCAGGATAATAGCCGGTGTTCCGATTACACCAAGTTTCCGAGCTGGTTCCATGTCCGTTGAAACATCAAAAAATAAACCGGGAACCCCCTCTTTTTCCATTTCGCGAAGAAATGGTGTCATCTTTCTGCATGGTGCACAAGCCGGAGAAAAAAAATAGATGAATCCCGTCCTCAGTTTTGCTGCCGGATACAATTCGCCCAGTTTTCGGCCCTTCAGTTTTCCTGCTTTGCGAATAATCAGGACTCTGATGAGATTCAGTACAAGAAAAATAGCAGCCAGAACGGCTGCTATTCCTGTCATTATTTTTAATAAAACGGACATCTTCCGGACAGCTTACTCAGGCCTCTTGACCAGGTAAGCCGCCCTCCAGATCGTCGACTTCTCAGCATGAATAACCCGCACCGTTGCCGTGTGCTCCCCGGTGAACAGAACGGCAGCTTCACCCTGATAGACGGGAAATCCTTCCCTCAATTTCACATCGTAGATAACAAAGATATCTCCAGGTGCCACGCCTTCTGCGGAACCCATTGATATCACTGCATCCGTGTCCTCACTGACATGAAACTGTTCGTCCGCAACCATCAAGAAATATGCTTTATCTCCTGTAATCGCCTCGCCATATCGCGGGTATGGCTTGTATCCGATTGTCACAGGAATCGGCTCCAGTTCATGATCAATTACAAGGTCACCTGTATGGGCGGAGCGGCAAGAACTGGTGAGAATGCATGTTGATGAATTTTCATGGCAAAGAAGAATTTTTATCTGACCGACTCGCACATAACCGATTCCAATCATTTCATTCGTGACTGGATTTTTCACAACATCAAGACGATGAACCACAAGATACTCATCGCCTGCTTTCAGCCCATTGGACGAGCCACCGGATAAATAGAGCACATCATCTGTGCTGTATTCCTGGATATCTTCTTCCGCAGCCTTCACGACGGCCAGGTGTTCCAGCACAGCCTCTTTGTTGACAGTTTCCATGATGAATGGTGCACATTCTATGTCAGTTTTGTATGCCAAATCATGTATCTTCGCTTCCTTGGTCGGTGCAGGTTTTTTCTTCTCGACAATCGGGGCCGGTTGCGGTTCAGGAAATTCCTTTATTGCCTGTTTGACCGGCTCAGCAGTTGGCTCAACCGGTGTGGGAGCGATTACCTTTACCTTTCCGATTGCAAGAGGATCTTCCGGATATATCCAGTGGGGGTCCTTGATATACGGATTTGCCTTCCATATCTGTGGCCACAGATATGGATCGTTCAGGAATTTTGCGGACAGATCCCACAGTGTATCGCCTTTCTGGATCAGGTACACATTGGTATCTTCCGGGTAGCTGGTGGGTGGTTCGTAGGGTGTCCAGTGTTTCTTTACAACAACCTGGGCCATTGCAGCACATGATATGGACACTGCCATTACAAAACAAAAAACAGTTTTTGTGAAATGTTTTGCCATCTTTTGCTCCTATAAGCTCTTTTAAACATATTCTATACAATCCTTTCCATATGTCAAGAACTTAAAAGATTTTTTAATTTTTTGCAACAATGGCGGTTAGATTTTATAGACCTGTTATCAATTCTGTCAGCCGACCCGAGTCCTTCTCACCTTTCAGGATACTCCTTGCCAGATTGCAGTCGTTCTTTATTTCTTCCACGAGCTTATCAACCGAATCAAACATCACTTCAGGACGGATAT
>CBEUWV010000187.1:0-4621 GCA_965546895.1 uncultured bacterium | reverse complement strand
GAGGGGAATGACGGAGAAAGAGAAGTTTAAGTCTGAGTTAAGAATGGGAAGTGGTTTGCTCCCTGCCTTTCCCTTTTCTTTACTTGCACACTCACATTCACTTTCACTGCCGCGAAGCGGTCTCCCGGCCTCCTATTCCAACTTGTCTGGCTCAGTGGATGGTTTTGAAGGACTGCTTCCGTGCCCACCCATTCATTCCGTCCGGAAGGGTTATGTGGACAAATCCGGACTGCTCCCCTTCCGTTCCGACTTTTGTCCCGGAATGAATGCGAAACAGCAGAGAGGAGGAAGTTGAAGGTTCGCTGAACACCTCCACTTCAGGTTGAAACACGACAGCTTCCCTCTTGGTCAACTCTCCGGCACGGGAATTTGCAAGGCCGAATGTCATCAGCAGCAAAACCAGTGAAACTCCCAACCCGTAGTAGAAAGGCTTGCGGGAATATCTACCGGAAATCAACAATCCCACAAACACGAATACGAGAATCCAGAAGAGTAACAGGGCACCGATCAGTACGGGGTACGGAATGGATTGGTACAGATGACGATAGGCTTTTTCCACTGCACCCACCGGGGGGATCTTAATTTTATCTGAAAGTCGGCTTTCCAGTACCTTGAGATTCCGGTTAACAGAAGGGTCCAGGGGACGGATTCGCCGCGCCTGCTCAAAATAGAGTCGAGCGGAAGCCAGGTCTTCTTTTCGGAAGCTGGCACATCCCAGGTTATACATCAAGTCAAAACTCTTTTCTCCGCTTGCACTCAGTTCAGAAGCAGCCTGACGGTAAAGTTCAATAGCTTTGTCATAGTCCTTTGAGGCATAGGCTTCCCCTGCTTTTCGGTAAAGCGTCCCGATATCAGAAGCGGAACCAAAGGTTGTCAGGCACAGGAGAATTACCAAGCATTTTCTCATAACACTTTCTCCAGTTTTGAAACAGCAAGTTCCGCGTCTTTCATGATATCCCGGTTCAGTGCGTTGCTGCTTGGGGTGTAGCTCTCAAAATCGCAATATTCCACTGCATCCACAATGGAGCGAATCAGGTCAGGCTCCACACCCTGAGCTTCCAGCTCCCTGGCAATTTCATCAATCTTCAAATCCAGTATTGGACGGTTCCATTTGTCCGAAAAGTAAGAAATACATGCTTTGGAAACCTGCTGGTAGTATTCCCGCCCCCGGCCTTTCTTCAGGTATTTTGCTGCACTGCGAATCCGGCTGCGGAACAGGCTGACTGCATGAGTCCGCCGGTAGGTCACTGGATCTCTCCGGGATGGGTCCCGCCACCGGAGTACAAAGCCGAACAGTATAAAAAGAAACGGCACAACTACGAATAAAATGCGATACCACTTAGTTCCAGAAATATCAACAAATCGGTCAGGATTCTCTCCGGTACGAATATAATCGATATCGTTTCCAACAGCCACGACCTCACTGCCGCCGGATCCGGGAACAACAGAAACCGCAGTACCACTCCCTTTTTCAACTGAAATTTCAATGGGCTTGGTTTCCCTTGTTACGTATTTCTTAGATACGGGGTTAAAAAATGTCATCTTTGTTCCTGGAATCACAAGGGTTCCGATTTTTTGTGGAACGAGGACAATTTTCCAGGTCTTTTCTCCTCTCAAAGGATTCCCCTGCTCCCGCTTGAGTTCAGGAGATGATGGCCGAAACATCCTGAATCCGTCCACACTTTCGGGAAACATCAGCTCAACAGTGTTAAAATCCCCTTCTCCCGACACAGCAACTGTACCGGTAATACTATCCCCCATTTTCACATGGTCCTGATTAAAAGAAACTGACAATTGGAACTGCCCGACAGCACCGGAAAAACCCTTCGGTTGCGGAGTGGGCAACGGATATACGGTCAAAGTTGCCGGCTGGCTCTTTCGCTGTATCGGCTCACCGGGGAAAAACGAATACGGGTCTCCCACCTGGATATTGAACACCGGCTGGGGCAGAGGCAATCGTCCCGTCTTTGTTGGAAATACAATCTTTCTGAAAATCACCGCAGTATTGTACGTAACTCCATTCACAGTCCTGGTTTGCCGGTTCAATATATGGTTCTGCGGCACATCCTCGGTCAGGAAGCCGGTAAAGTCCGGCAATTCCCGTACTCCCAGACGAGCCACGGAAACCCGACTGTAGATTCGATAGCTTACCATCACGGCTTCACCCATGTAGGCAACCGGTTCACTCAATTCACAACGGATGAAAAGGGAATTGGCGCCAACCGGTCGCCGGGCAGCTGCCGGTGAGTTGAAAAAATTATCGTTAAACATATCAAACGGCGATCTTGGCCTGGATTGCCGGTGGGACAGCAAGGTTCCTTTCTTGACGGTAAGCTCTATGGGTTTTGTTTTATATTCTTTACTGCCAATTTTTACGGTAAAGGAAGGGATAACTGCGGTGCCTGCTTTTTGCGGAGCAAGGGTGAGTGTTTCACTGATGGAATGGCTTACCTTCCAGTTGATTACCTGGGTTGAGTTTTCTGTGGATGGCCCGGCGATGATGTCGAAACCCGGAATAAAATAGCTTGTCGGAAATTCCACCTTTCCGTCATAATTTTCCACCTTAACAGTCAGTTGAAACGTATCCTCCGTTCCCACTGGATTTGCAGATACAGTGGCAGTGACCTCCGTGGCATGGAGCGGCAATGCAAGTATCAATAATATTGGCAGAAGAAACTTCGCCATTCCAACTCCCTTCAGTCCTGCTTCAATGTCTCAGTTTACCAGTCTTTTACATTCCGTTCAACAGGCCGCACAGCTTTCTTCTTTGCATTTTTCTTTCTGTCCTGCTTCTCCTGTTCCCGCAGCGCCTTCAACATCCGTTTTGCCTGTTCCTTTTTCCGCTGCTGTGCCGACTGTGGTTGTTTCTGTTCTTTTTTCTGCTGATCCTGCTTATTCTGGTTCTGTTTCTGATTCTGCTTTTTCTTATCGTCCTTCTTATCATCCTTCTTCTTGTCATCCTGCTTCTTCTGCTGTTGCTTCTGTTCCTGAATCTTCCGCAGGCTCATTTCATAGTTTTCTTTTGCCCACCGATCACCCGGATCTTCCAGCAGTGTTTTCCGATAAAAAGCTGCCGCGTCTTTATATTTTTTTGCTTTAAAAAGAGCATTCCCCGTGTTGTAAAAGAGCCTGGGCTTCAAGTCTTTCGGAGCTTTGTTCAGCATATCTTTGTAGGTTTTAATTGCGTCATCCACTCGGCCGGATTTTACAAATGCATTTCCCATGTTGTACTTTACCTCCGGCGAATTATCCCGAAGGGAAAGCGCCTGAATGTATTCCTGAAGCGCAGCCTTATATTTTCCACCATCAAAAAGCTGGTTCGCTTTGTGGTTGTGAACGTAGCCCGGATCAGCCAGATGAACCTGAGCACACAATGGTCTGACAGAAAATATTGATATGCTCACAAAAATCAAGGCAAAGCGGAAAGACAATTTCTTTTTCGTTTTCGACTTGAATCGTCGACTCTTGATTCTATCTTTCATATACTTTCCTCCTTTGCGTCAGAGAAGAACAAAGGCCGCGAGAGCCAGAACGGCCCCGGTCAACGGCAGTTGGTAGCGGTCCCGTAACCGCAGAATTCCTTTTTCTTCCAGCTTTCGGCGGGACAGGTTTTCCAGCTTTTCAGCCAGTCCGGTGGCCGTCCTCGTGTCGGATGCATGAAAGAATCCACCGCCAGTGGCAGTTGCAATCTCTCCCAGAGCCTTCGCATTCAGTTTTGAAATAACGGTCTCCCCGTTTTCATCCTGCTTATAGCCTCCTACTGTTCCATCCGGGTTGATTACCGGCACAGGCGCACCTGCGCCGGAACCCACGCCAACGGTAAAAACAATCACGCCGTTATCCTTCAATTTCCGGACAGCGCCATCCACATTTCCACCAAAATCTTCTCCATCAGAAAACACGATTACGGTTCGATATCCACCGGAATTTTCCTGGAAAGAGGTTGCCGTCAGGTCCAGGGCCCTCCCCAGATCGGTACCCGCGGCTGAGGTCATTCCAGTATCAATCCCATCCATGAACATAGCCACCGCCTCATAGTCGGTTGTCAACGGGCACTGAATGAACGCATTACCGGCAAAAACAATGATGCCGACACGGTCATTTTTCAACTTCAACAACAGGTCATAAACCATTTGCTTGGTCACTTCCAGGCGGGAGGGTTTCAGATCCCGGGCATTCATTGACTTTGATACATCCACTACGAGAAAAATGTCCCGACCCTTCCGCTTTCCGTGTTCAAGCGCCACTCCGTAACGGGGTGACGCAAGGGAGACAAGCAACAGGGAAAGTCCCAGAAGCAGGAAAAACCATTTGAAAAAGCGACGGTCCCGGGCCAGATTCAACCGAACCCGAAAAAGCCCACTTTTTTCAAAAAAACCTTCAACCCAGCGATGACGAAGAATCAACACCACAAGAAGAAGCGGAACTATAAGCAATCCGTACAACAGTTCAGGATATTGAAAGTTCATTGCTTTACCCTCAATACAATTTCACGGACAAAGAAGAAGCTCAGTAATATTACCAGTGCGCTCCAGAGGATATAACTGTAAATGTCCCGCCACAGTGCAAATTTCTTAACCTCAATTTTTGTTTTTTCCATCTTGTCAATGATGTTGTAAAT
>CBEUWV010000186.1:0-4625 GCA_965546895.1 uncultured bacterium | reverse complement strand
GTTATCAATGGCAGGAAGTTTTTCCTTCACCTGATCCCATCGGGTATTTTTCACTCTGAAAAAATGTGTGTAATCGGAAACGGAGTTGTACTGGATCCAGTTTCTTTTCTTGAAGAAATAAAGGGGTTAAAGGAAGCCGGAATCGCGGTTTCTCCAAAGAACCTCCTTGTCAGTGATCGGGTCCACCTGGTGATGCCCTACCACCGGGCCATTGATCAGGCTGCGGAAGCTCTGATGGCTGGAAAGAAAATCGGCACCACAGGGAAGGGGATCGGTCCCGCCTACACGTCGAAAGTGATGCGTTCCGGAATCCGGGCAGCAGATCTTTTGTCGGAAAACAGACTGATTGAAAAGACCAAGCAAAACCTTTCCTATTTCAATTATCTGCTAAAGGGCTACTACAAGGCCGATGTGCTGAATGTTGATGACGTGATTGAAAGCATCGTTTCAATCCGGAAACAAATTGTACCCTACATTGTGAATTCAGCTTATCTCCTGGAAGGATTTCGTAACGAAGGAAGGTCTATACTTTTTGAAGGCGCACAGGCGTCTCTTCTGGATATTGACCATGGTACCTATCCATTTGTGACCTCTTCGTCGGTTATTGCCGGCGGTGTTGGGCCAGGGACAGGATTCAGTCCTGCTCATGTCAAGAGTATTATCGGTGTGTTCAAAGCTTACCTGACAAGGGTAGGGAGTGGCCCCTTCCCAACCGAGCAGACAAACGGAATCGGAGAGGCCCTTCGTCAGACAGGCAGTGAATATGGCACTACAACAGGTAGGCCCCGGCGTTGCGGATGGTTTGACGTAGTGGCAGCTCGATACGCGCGGATTATCAACGGCTATACCGGAATTGCCTTAACAAAACTGGATGTGTTGAGTCAGTTTGAGGAAATTCCGGTATGCACGGGTTATCAGTACAAGGGTGATATTATCCATGAATTTCCGGCAGACCTGGAAGTATTGGAGAATCTCAAACCTGTGTACAGTTTTCGTCCCGGCTGGAAGGCTCCCATCACTGGAGTGGATCGATTCGACATGCTGCCTCAGGAGGCACAGGATTTAGTGCGGTTTATTGAAGAGCAGATTCAGTGTCAAGTGTTGATTGTTTCCACCGGGCCGGATCGGAACCAGACAATCATGATGCCCGGATTGTCATAACTATCTTTGAATGGAGGAGATAAGATGTCAAAATGTCCTTTCTGCGGAAAAGAATTTGAAGGTGACCCTGCAATATGTCCACATTGCAGTCAGGTAATTCATGAGAGTGACCAGGAAGGGCCAAGTGGGCAGATGACACCACCTCCTGCACCTCCTGAAGCAGGTTCTGCTGCTCCCGGTATACCAGGTCCACAGAGGCAAGATAGCCGGAAAATCGTACCGTTTGAAGATCCGGGTGCCGGTTTCTTTAATGGACTGATTGAAACAATCAAGATGTCTCTGTTTCAGCCCACCTCTTTTTTCAGCAACTATCGTTTTGATGGGACTATTGGCAGGCCCATGGTCTTTGCGCTGGTTGTGGGATGGTTTTCTGCGGCTGTCGGGGTACTCTGGAGCCTGATTTTTAACGCGTCAATCATGTCTGCCATTACGAAGTATATACCTGAAGCCGGAAATTCACCGATGGACCGTATCGGCAGTCAATTCATGTTGAGCACTGTCGGCGGATTGGTATCGCTGCTGATTGCCCCTATCACGATTATTCTGGGATTGTTTATTATGGCAGGACTGTACCATTTGTTTCTGATGATGGTAAGCGGAGCAAAGCGGGGGTTTGAAACGACTTTTAATGTAACCTGTTATTCGGTGGCAGCAAAGCTCTTTCTGGTAATCCCCTTCTGTGGCGGAATTGTGGCATGGATTTACAGCCTTGTCATTTCCATTATCGGTTTAGCCGGTGCCCATGAGACGGACGGGTGGAAGGGGGCGTTTGCCGTTCTGATGCCCTTTGTTCTCTGCTGTTGCCTGGTTGTGTTGATGGTTTTATTGTTCGGTTCGTTGATTGCAGGATTGGCTGCGCAGCATTGAGAGTAAGGAGCTGAATGCAAATTCAGATTGTTTCGCGACAGAGGGGAGAGCTAAATCTTCCACTGATATATCTGATAATTACACTTACTCTGGCCGGGACAGCCTATGGGCTGTTTCGACTGCATTCTCTTCCAATGCTTCTCTGTCCATTTAAGGAAATGACGGGGTTTCCGTGTCCGACGTGTGGATCCACACGCCTGGTACTGAGTCTTTTTCATCTGGATTTAAGCGACGCGTTCTGGTGGAATCCGGGACTGTTTCTTTCGGGAGTTGTTGCTGGCCTGTGGTTTGGCTATGGGATTGTCAGTCAATTGATTGGGAAAAAAATTGACTTATCCTTGTCAAAACGGGAAGGTTTCTGGTTGCGGTGGGCGCTATTTTGCGTATTCGTGATAAATTGGTTGTATCTTATAGTTGCAGGGATTTGAGACGTACCCCTCAAAGAAGGACCTTATGGAAGGAATCAGCCCGTATCTGAAACTGGAAGACCTGAATGTCCGTGGTCTTGGACCGGCGACGGTGAAAAGGCTTGCGGCAAAAGGGCTGGTTCGGGTTGAGGACCTCCTTTATTATTTCCCCCTTCATTACAATGATTTAACAGTCCGAAAGCGGATAGGAGAACTTCGTATTGGAGAGACGGCAACCCTCCATGTCCGTTTGAACAGTAAAGATCACAGAATGGCCCGTAGCCGACGTCTTGCGATTACTGAAGCCCTTGTTTCTGACAAGACCGGGTCTATGCGCGTAACCTGGTTCAATCAGCCCTACCTTTCAAAAACCCTGAAAACAGGGATGGAGCTGCTGTTGTACGGGAAACTGGAGACGGGACGAAATGGAACCGGAATGATCAATCCCACATTTCAGATCCTGGACCCGAAAACACTGTTGGAGAAAGGACCAAGTATCGAGCCTGTGTACAGTTCGGTGGAACGGGTCTCGAACCGTTTTCTCCAGGGATTGATTCGAACGTGTATTGAGGGTGTATTGCCATGCTCGTTTCAGGTGCCCGAAGATATCATTGAAGCCAGGGGTTTTCCCGATAAGCGGTCCTGCCTGAAAGGAATTCATTTCCCGGCTGATTCAGCCCAGGTCAGATCAATTGAAGCCTTCACTTCGCCATTTCAAGCAGCACTGGTATACGAAGAGCTGTTCCTGTTTTTTGCGGGAATTCTGGCGGTAAGAAGGAAGCTTACGGTTACAAAAAAAGCGAGGATAGAAGTCAGCGAAAGAGAAGAAAAGGCAATGAAGGCAATGCTGCCATTCAATTTGACGGCGGAACAGCAACGGGTCCTGAAGGAGATTTACAAAGAAATGGCGGCAGGTCGACGATTGGTTCGGCTGGTGCAGGGTGATGTAGGATCGGGAAAGACCGTGGTTGCACTCCTTGCAATCCTGCCGTTCTTTTCCAGAGGCGGTCAGGCAGCCTTCATGGCACCGACTGAAATTCTGGCGGAACAGCATTTCAAGACCTTGAGCACCCTGCTGACTGGAAGCGGTTTTGATGTCCGGTTGCTGACAGGTTCCACTCGTAGCAAAGAAGCAAATGAGATTCGAGGAGGCCTTTCAAATGGCAAAATCTCGCTTGTAGTAGGCACGCACGCGCTGATTCAACCGGACGTTCGGTTCCACAATCTGGAATTTGTAATTATTGATGAACAGCACCGTTTTGGGGTGGAACAACGGGAACAAATGGTTCAAAAGGGAAAGGTTCCTCATATTATTTCACTGACTGCGACCCCCATTCCCAGGACCCTGGCCATGACGCTGTATGGGCAGTACGACTATGATGCAATCCGGGAAATGCCGGAGGGCAGAAAACCGGTTCAGACTGTTGTGAAGAAAGAGGAAAACATCGGCGAAGTATATGAATTCGTTGCGAAAATGGTGAAAGCCAGGGAATTGCAAGCCTATTTCGTATTTCCTCTTATCGAAGAATCGGAAGCCCTGGATGTAAGCAGTGCAGAAAAAGTGTATGAAGAATTGAAGAATGGATATTTCCGTGAATTTCGTACAGCCCTTGTCCATGGAAGGGTGAACACTGAAGAGAGAAAAGCGGCGATGGATGCATTCAAGGAAGGGAAGATCGACATTCTATTCGCGACAACTGTGATTGAAGTCGGAGTGGACGTGGCCAATGCCAACATTATGGTAATTCACAATGCTGAACGGTTCGGTCTTTCCCAGCTCCATCAACTTCGCGGCCGTATTGGCAGGGGAGCAGAGAAGGCATATTGTTTCCTGGTGGTAAAGGAACTCAAGGGAGATACGGCTTATCGCCGGGTGCGGATGATGGAAGAGACGACCGATGGTTTCCGGATCGCGGAAGAGGATCTGAAAATCAGGGGACCGGGAGAATTTCTCGGTACGCGACAGTCCGGTATGCCGTCTTTTCGAGTGGCAGACATTATGCGGGACCAGGAAGTGGTGAGAATGGCGCGTGAGGATGCTTTGCGTGTTGTTAATGAAGGGCGTACAGATTTCCTAAGCTCCCGGGAATGGCAGGATCGATTTGGAAAATCGCTTGTCTGAAAAACTAAGAAGAATGGGAATTCACCGCAGAGACGCAGAGAGGGAAGAGGGGGGATGAGGAAGACAGG
>CBEUWV010000185.1:0-4683 GCA_965546895.1 uncultured bacterium | reverse complement strand
TTTGATTCCTTCGTTAAGGGGGGTGCTGCCACCCTTTCCATTGAGGTTCTGTCTGGTGACCGCTTGAACCAGCTCCGTCTGGCTCTGGAGCCCTACCGGGGAAACGACCTGAAACTGTTTTTTAAAGTGGCGGTTGGGGATAAAGTCGTATGGGTCCGGAGTGCGGATGAATATAATTTGTCCGCAGATGTACTGTCTACTTCTGTACTGAATGATCTGGGTTTTCCCTACGCAATTCGTTGAGAAAATTTTCCGCCACGCGTTTTCCCTCGGAAATAGCCTGATCCGCCTTGTGAAAATCATAAAACAGCAGAGCCGGGAGCTCCGGGGAAATCACATAGTCCGGTTGATTCAGCTCAATGCTTCGCCAGGAAATTTCATACTGAAAGATGTGAAAGGTACGGTTCAATGTGTAGAGCATTCCCGGTTTTTCTTCCTTTCTTTCCAATGTGATTCCACTTTTCTGAAGAAAAGACTTCATCGCGGGAAAGTGGTCCAGAAACATCTTATCATCTGCCTCCTCGTTCAGCGGTTTGATCCAGTTTCTACGGTAGGCTGCGGGGGGCAGGTTGAGATTTACAGCCACAATTTTGTTTTTCTCAGCATAGGGTTTCAGCACGTCCACCGGTACCGGGTTGGTTAATCCCCCGTCAACGTACCATTTTCCTTTCAATCGGTAGGGCTTGAACAGTCCCGGTATGGAAATTGAGGCCCGGATTGCTTGCCACAGGTGCCAGTCCGCCAGCACCTCCATCTTCCCCGTTGACAGCTCTGTGGCTACAGGATAAAAGGGAATTCTCGTTTCTCCCAGGCGAATGTTTCCTACTATGTCCCGAACCATGTGAATCATCTTTTTTCCATTGATCAGGCCACCGGTGGGGAAAACCGGATCAAAATTCCGGATTACATCACTTCGACCCATATTTCGATAGTATTCTTCAGCTTCCGAAAGCTTTCCGGCAGCATAAAAACCACCGATCACTGCACCGATGGAACAACCGGCGATCGCCTGAATATTCACTCCCGCTTTTTCCAATGTGTTTAAAACGCCGATGTGGGCAAGCCCCCGGGCTGCTCCGGAGCCTAAAGCAATGGCAAGGGCCGGAAATTCAGTTGATGACAACGTTATATTCCTCAATGTGGAGGTTGGGGTCCTCTGAAACTTTGATTCTGATATTGAAAATCCGGGTCAATTCCCCCAGAACATCGTACTCGTCCCGTTTCAGGAATTCTCCGACGTAGGGATTTACACGAACTGTAATGTTCCGATCAAATTGCGGAGTAAGTCGGGTCATAATTTCCCGCTGGATTTGCAACGCCATGGTTGAAATAGATTTGATTCGGCCGGAACCCTGACAATAGGGACACATTTCAGTTAGAAATCGTTCCAATGACTGCTTGGAGCGTTTCCGTGTCAATGCAACCAGACCGATTTCGTCAATGGTCAGTATGTTGGATCTGGAACGGTCAGTTTTCAAAAGCTCAGTTAATTCCGCCAGCACTGTTTTTCGGTGTTCACTTTCTTCCATATCAATGAAATCAATGACAATAATCCCTCCAAGGTTTCTAAGCCGGATCTGGCGTACAATTTCCCTGACCGCTTCCATATTGGTTTTGAAGACCGTTTCCTCAAGTGATCGTTTGCCGATGTACCGCCCGGTATTGACGTCAATGGCAACCAATGCCTCTGTTTGATTGATAACAATATATCCGCCGGATTTCAGCCAGACCTTTGAGTTCAGTGCTGCCTCCAGTTGAGATTCCACTTCATATTCGTCAAAAATTGGTTTCTTTTTTGTGTAGAGCCTGATCCTGGAAGCCCAGCGGTGGTTGATCTTATCAATAAACTGCAATGCTTTCTGAAAGGCCGTTTCGGAATCTACCAGCATGAGAGATGTCTCTTCACAGAAGGTATCCCGGATTATTTTATGAATCAAACCCAGCTCTTCATGAATCAGACTGGGGGCAGAAACCGCTTCCGTTCTCTGAACTATTTCTTTCCATAGTTTCTGGAGAAAAGTGATGTCCTGGACAAATTCCTTTTCTTCCATCCCTTCGCCGGCGGTCCGAACAATATAGCCCCGGTTTCCGGTTTTCAGGGATGAAATAATAGCCTTCAGCCGTTCCTTTTCTTCTGCGTCTTCAATTTTCCGGGAAATCCCAATATGATTGATCGTGGGCATAAACACAATGTATCGCCCGGGGAGACTGATGTGGGCTGTAATTCGAGGGCCCTTGCTTCCGATCGGCTCCTTTGCAACCTGAACCAATATCTGCTGACCTTCCTGGAGAAGGTCTTCTATGTGCAGTGTATCTGTCGGAATGGAATCACCTTCTGTTTCCTCCGGAATTTCCCCTTCAACACCTTCCTCTTCCTCAAGAAAATCTTCTACCGTGAGGAGGTTTTCAGAAATATCTCCAACATACAGAAATGCGTCTCGTTCAAAACCGATATCTACAAAAGCAGATTGCATACCGGGGAGTACCCGGGTTACCCTTCCTTTGTAAATGTTTCCTACAATCCCACGATCAAAATTGCGTTCAACATACACCTCACTGAGCTGGCTGTTCTCCAGCAGTGCAATCCGGGTTTCGTGGCTTGTGGAATTGACAATGATTTCCTGATTCATGCATTTCCTTCTAAGAAAATAAGTTGTTTCCGCAACATTATAGCATGGTTGGCATCTCCATCCGGGAAAATGTGGGGAATCGTTTCAGAGAGCTTCAGGCTTCCCCGGGACTGGGAATGGCGAATGACGACAGTCGCGGAGCTTCCGCTTAATTCCACACTCTGCACCACGTCCCCCAGTCGGATATGTCTGAGTCCTTTCCTCGTAGTTTTTTGCACCACCACATCCCTCCAGGCTGGAAACAACTGGATGCTCCCGGGAAATACAACCTGGTAAACAAAATCCACATCACGTGAAAGCCGATTCCGCTTCGCCATGGGATGTTCCACCGCAGCTGTTATCCGGATTCCTTCCGGTAAAGCGCGGTTCAGGGTTTCCACTGCTGTCCCGGTGTTGAACCGACTGATAAACTCTCCAAGGAAACGTTCATCTTCCCCGGCCACCCCAAGTTCCAGGGCCGGTGAAAATTTCAACACCGGCCTGGGATTAAACCCTCGGCTGAACATCACCGGAAGCTCTGCGATACGCAGGGCCCGTGAAAAAATCGTCACCAGATCCAGATGAGACACAAAACGCGAAAATCCGCTCTTCTTATATGAAAATTCATAAAAAAAACGTCCCTGTTCGCCATTTTCTTCCTCTTTTTCGCTCTTTTTCTTCATGTTTTCGAGATTTCCGACGATTTTTGACTTTTCCTGAAAACGATTCTGAATTTCAGAAGCTGTGCAGGCTCTGCACGCGTTGCAGCTTGCGGGACTGACACACATCGGGGTCGGTTCATTGGATTTTGCCCGCTTCCATTCCCTCACAAAAAAACTCTTTGGAATTGAAATGTTGACAAAGTCCCAGGGGAATCTCGTCTCCACACTTACCTCCCGGTGGAGATGCTCATTCTCATACCCGAGAGTGTCTTTCGCTTTCTTCCAGATTTCAGGGTGGAATTTGTCAGTCCAGCCGTCAAACACGGCACCGTTTCTGTAGGCCTCCAGCAGCAATTGTCCGGTCTGACGATCGCCACGGGAAAAAATTCCTTCCAGCATGGACTGGGCCGGGTCATGAAGCTTGATTTTGATATTTCGAGAGCGCACTTTGTGTTTGATGTAATCCTGCCTTCGACGGACCTCTTCTGCAGTCAGTTGGGCTGCCCACTGGAAGGGGGTATGCGGTTTGGGGATAAAAGTTGAAACGCTGAGCACTGTGTACCCCCGCCGGCTCATTGCTGCTATTTTCTCAGTCAGTGCGACCATTTCATCCAGATCTTCCATCGTTTCTGTGGGCAACCCGATCATAAAGTATAACTTTATATGGCTCCAGCCATGCTTATATGCCGTCTCCGAAGCTTTCAGTATTGCCTCCTCGCTCAGGTTTTTATTGATGACGTCCCGGAGGCGCTGGGAACCGGCTTCGGGCGCAATGGTAAATCCGGTTTTTCGAATGCGCTTGATTTCTTCCGCAAAACTCTCCTGAAATCGATCGGCCCGAATAGATGGAAGCGCCGTTGAAATCCGATCTCTTTCAAATTGATTCACCATCAACGACACCAGATTTTCTATTCCCGGATAGTCGGCCGTACTGAGAGAAGACAGGGAAATTTCGTCATGACCAGTTACATCCACAAGGGCATGTGCCTGTTTCAGCAGATCTTCCGGTGCCCGTTCCCGTGCAGGGCGATAAATCATTCCCGCCTGGCAGAAGCGGCAGCCCTCATCACAACCCCGGGATATCTCCAATGTGATCCGATCATAAACAACTGAAACATTGGGAAGAACCAGCCTGGGGGGGAAATCTTCCAGCTGAAAATGCCTCGGGATTGTCCGTGTAACAGTTGTCTCCGGGTCTACTGTCTGAAAGGGTCCCGCCGCTGACACAGGATGAAAAGCTGGGACATAAAGAAAGGGATACCTCTCGTTCAGGTTTTTTAACTGATCGTTGCGGGAGAGTCCGGATTTTCGCATCTCCCGGATGTCATCCAGAACACCAATCAGGTCCCGTTCCGCTTCCCCTACATAGAATACATCCACAAAGTCCGCAATGGGTTCCGGGTTGTAAATAC
>CBEUWV010000184.1:0-4697 GCA_965546895.1 uncultured bacterium | reverse complement strand
TAGCACCGACGAAGAGAGCCACACCGATGATGTTAAACAGGGTCACTCCGCTGAAATGCCAGCCGGCAAAGCTGAACCCGGCCTGATAGACTTCCGCAATACGGGAAGCGACCTGATCAAAGTTCAGGGAGCCAAAGGCCACAAAAATAAACATGAGTCCGATGACAAACCCGAGATCTCCAATGCGGTTGACAATAAATGCCTTCTTTCCCGCATCGGCACAGAATTTTTTGTCAAAATAATAGCCGATGAGCAGGTAGGAGCAGAGCCCCACTCCTTCCCAGCCGATGAACAGCAACAGATAGTTACCACCAAGGACCAGAGTCAGCATGGATCCCATGAATAAATTCAGGTAGGAAAAATAGCGGGCATAGCCATATTCATCATCCCACATGTAACCGATGGAGTAGATATGAATCACAAAGCCCACGCCTGTGACTACCAGTCCCATAACAGCGGACAGGGGATCCAACTTGAACTCCCAGGCGATGTTAAAAACGCCTAACAATCCATTGGATAAATGCGCGCCGCCTACGTTAATCCAGTCAAATAGTTTAACATTGATGTTTCGGGCATCGGCCGGCAGGCCTGCCAGCTGGTACACCGCGAGAATCATCAGAATAAACGAAATCAGAACGGTTCCGTTGGCAACGGCGGAGACTGTGGATTTGGAGAATTTCTTTCTTCCAATTATTCCGTTAACAAACGAACCAAGGAAGGGCATCAGTGGTATAAGCCAGATTAATTTCATAAACATGACCTACCCCTTCAACTCGTTCAGGTGATCAACCTGAATCGTTTCCTTGTTCTTGAAAAGGGCAGCGACAATAGCAAGTCCGATAGCCACTTCCGAGGCCGCTACGCACATCACGAAGATGGCAAAGACCTGGCCGGCCAGCATATCCAACTGCCGCGCGAAAACAATCAGGTTGATATTGGCTGCGTTCATCATCAATTCCAGCGACATGAGCATGATCAGCGCATTGCGCCGGATCAGCACGCCGGTAACTCCGATGCCGAACAGAATCATGGAAAAAACCATCATATGCGTTACCGGTATCATGATTTTACCCTCTCTTTTGTCAATACGATGGCGCCCACCATGGCGACCAGCAGCAACACGGACGCAATTTCAAACGGCAGGATGTAAGTTGAATAGAGTGTTCCCGATACCGCCTCGGTGCTACCGCCCTTCACAATGTGGGTAACCGTCTCCGGTACCGGTCCAAAGGGCATTGTGAAGAACACCACCGCCAGCAGAATCACCAGGAACGCCACAAGTCCCAGAGAAATCATCGTATATGTATTGAATAATCGCAACGCCTCGTCCCGGTGCAATGCCACAAGGAGCAGCATGAACACAAACAGAACAATGATGCCGCCGGCGTATACCAGCAACTGCACCGCTGCGATAAACTCCGCATCCAGCATGAGGTAAATGCCCGCCACAAGAATCATGGTGAGCAGCAGTGCCACAACGGAGTGGACTGCGTTTTTCGAATACACCACTCCGACTGCCGTCAATATGGTGACCCCCATGAGGATGTAGAGCATGTAGTGGGAAAAGAAACTGACCAATGCTTCCATATCTTATCTCCTCACTTCTTGTAGTCCACTTTCGGCGTGGGCAGGTACATCTTTTCTTTATGAAATTTAAAGTCCTGTCTTGAATACTGCGCCAGTTCATATTCATCGTTGAGCTTTATGGCGTCAAAGTTACACGCCTCCACGCACATGCCGCAAAAAATACAGCGATCCATAGTAAAGTTATACGACTCCGGAAACCGCATTTTCCTGCCCTCTTTCTTACCTGCTGTAATGGAAATCACACCGGTGGGGCAAGCACGGACACAGGCCATACAACAGACACATTTGTCTTCTCCCGCTTCATCCAGAAGCAGTGTGAGACGGCCCCTGAACCGGGGAAAAGGCGTTAATTTCGCCTTGGGATATTGAACAGTTACATTCCGCTTAAAGTGATGACGGATTGTCACGGCCGCACCCTTAATCAGGTCCCGATAGTCAAACGCTTTTACAAAATCAATTATGCCTTTCACTGTTCTACCTCGCTCACAATACCAACAGCGCCGTTACAAAGATATTAATCAACGCAACGGGGATGAAGAATTTCCAGCCGATTGCCATCAACTGGTCGTACCGGTACCTGGGATAGGTCGCCCGGAGCCACAGGAATATGAACAGGAAGAACGCCACTTTCAATGCAAACCAGATGATTGCAGGGATGTGCAGGAACGCCAGTCCCGGCACCGGGAGCCAACCCCCGAGGAAAACCACGGTAGCAATGGCACTGACCACAATCATATTGGCGTATTCCGCCAGGTAGAAAAAAGCGAACTTCATTCCCGAATACTCAGTATGGAATCCCGCCACCAGTTCCTGCTCCGCTTCCGGAAGGTCATAAGGCGCGCGGTTCGTTTCCGCAACCGCGCAGGCCATATAGACCAGAAACGCAAAAAACTGGGGGACAACGAACCAGAATCCTTTTGACTGAGCTTCCACGATTCCCTTCATGGACAATGTATTGGCCAACAGGATCGGCCCCACAAGTGCCAGGGTAAGGGGAACCTCATAACTGACAATCTGCGCCGCTGATCGAAGGGCGCCAAGCAATGGATACTTCGAATTGGATGACCACCCGCCCAGCAGAATTCCGTAGATACCCACCGAAGAAATGGCCAGAATATACAAAAGCCCAATGTTGAAATCCGAAATTGCCATACTGGTGGGGTGCTTCAGTAAACCGAAAAAGGTCGTTTCATCCCCGAATGGCACCACAACAAATGTCAGTAATGCCGGAACAATCGCCAGGGTTGGCGCCAGAAAATAGACCAGCTTGTCCGCCATACTCGGAATAATATCTTCCTTGGAAAACAGTTTCAGTGCGTCGGCAATGGGCTGGAGGAGGCCCCAGGGACCCACCCGCATCGGGCCAAGGCGGACTTGCATAAACGCAATCACCTTTCGTTCCGCATAGGTCATCACCAGTACTGACAACAACACCACTGTAAACACAATCAATATTTTCACGGCGGGAATCACGATATTAATCATTGTAAAATCCATATTTCCCCCCTACCGGTCCACTTCACCGAGAACGACGTCCAGCGTTCCGATAATAGCCACAACATCCGCCACCAGGTGGCCTGTGACCATAGGTTTCAAGCCCTGGAGGTTCACAAACGACGGTCCCCTGACTTTCAGCCGGTACGGGCCTGTGCCCTTCCCGTCACTGATCAGGTAAAAACCAAGCTCACCTTTTGGCGCTTCAATGCTATGGTAAACCTCTCCTTTCGGTAATTTGAGAATCTTAGGGACCTTGGCGCGGATATCGCCTTCCGGCATACCGTCCAAAGCCTGCTCCACGATCCTGAGACTCTGGCGCATTTCCTCCAGCCGAACCAGGTACCGTGCATAGGTGTCGCACCCGTCCTCAACTGCAATATCCCAATCCAGCTCATCGTACGCTTCGTAGGGTTCCACTTTTCGAATGTCAAACGGTACTCCGGAACCCCGGATCACCGGACCCGACAGGCCCAGGTTCGTCGCATCCTCGGCCGAAATCACACCTACCTGCTTCGTTCGTTTCATCCAGATGCGGTTTTTGGTCAGCAGAGCTTCATAATCAGCCAACCTGTCTGGAAAAATCTTGATGAAATCCCGAACTGCTTTCTCAAACCCCTCCGGGATGTCATTTTTCAGCCCGCCGTAGCGGAAAGCTGTGGTAAGCAGGCGGCCGCCCGTCACCATTTCGAACATGTCCAGAATAAATTCCCTCTCCCGAAAAGCGTAAAGGAAGACCGTCATCGCTCCAATGTCCAGCGCGTGGGTTGCCAGCCACAACAGATGGGAAGACAATCGTCCCAGCTCCGTCATCAGGGTACGAAAATACTTCGCTTTCCGGGGGACTTCCACCTCTCCAAGCTTTTCCAGCGTTTCGATGTACCCCAGGTTGTTGGAAACCGCAGCCACGTAATCCAGTCGATCGGTGAGGTTTAATGCCTGGAGATAGGTAAAATTTTCGGCCAGTTTTTCCACCCCACGATGCAGATAGCCAATTTCAGGAGCCAGATCAACAATCGTTTCGCCATCCAGTTTCAGCTTCAGCCGAAGAACACCATGGGTACTGGGATGCTGTGGCCCCATGTTCAGTTCAATAATTTCTGACTTAAACATCACGCATCCTCTCTGACTTTTCTGACCAACTTGGCGGTGTAGGTCTCGTTTCCATCATTCTTTGCAAGTTCTTTCCGTAGCGGATGGCCAACCCAATCCTCCGGAAGGAGAATTCTGCTCAGTCCCTCTCTGCCTGTGAACACAATTCCCATCAGGTCAAAGGCCTCCCGTTCGTGGAAGTCAGCTGTTGCCCAGATATGCATTACCGAGGGAATCATTTCGCCATCTTCGAGAAAAACTTTCACCCGAAGCCGGTGGTTTTCAGCCACTGAGTACAGATGGTAGGACAACGCGAAACGTTTTGGAGCACCTTCATATTTTAAATAATCCACTGAAGAAATGTCCGAAAGATAGTCGAATCCGTTTTCATGAATTAGTGCCATTGCACTGACAAAGTCGCTTCCATTCTCCAGAACAATTGTAAATTCACCGGACGCCACATGATTTTTTGTAACCTTGTCTCCGAGATGGTTCAGCAGCGCCTTCTGCCAGTCTTCACTGGC
>CBEUWV010000183.1:0-4700 GCA_965546895.1 uncultured bacterium | reverse complement strand
CTATATCAGGACAAGACATTTCCCTGTCTTTTGTCACTCATCACTCATCACTCATCACCCATCATCCATCACTCATCACTCTGTGCAGTAGTGCGAGTGCGAGTGAATAGAAAAATGAGAGACCTGTCTGTTCCCCTGTATGTTGCCGTTCTGGACTTATACTTAAACTCAGACTTAACCTTCTCTTCCGAATGTAGAAAAATGGCGGAGGAGGTGGGATTCGAACCCACGGTCCGCTTTTGACGGACAGACGATTTCGAGTCGCCCCCGTTCGACCACTCCGGCACCCCTCCGCTTTATCAGCGCTTGTTTCTGAAAAACTCTGTCAGAATTGAACCACATTCATCTTCGAGAATGGGACCGTCAATGGTGAATGTGTGATTCAGGTTCATTTCGTTCACAAATGGAAGGCGCCGTGTGACGCCACTTCTTTTGTCCAGTGTACCAAAGACAAGGCGGCTGATACGAGAATGAACCATTGCGCCAAAGCACATTATACATGGTTCCAAAGTGACATAAAGTGTTAATCCTGTGAGACGATAATTTTTCAAAAAGGTTCCTGCATCTCTTATTGCCGTGATTTCTGCGTGGGCAGTGGGGTCATTTGATGAAATGGGGCAGTTGTAGCCTTTTCCGCAGATAAGGCCGGTTTCCCCGACTATTATGGCTCCAATGGGGACTTCATCCGCCTGGAAGGCCAGTTCAGCCTGTTCCAGCGCAAGTTTCATAAAATATATGTCGGATTCACGGCTGTTCATGGCTTTCTGGGGTATCTGAGGCGGAAATTGACTCTGGAGTCTGTGTTCTCCAGAAGAGTCAGGTCACCTCCTGAAAGTTCTATCAACCATTTGCTGAAACTCAAGCCCATGCCCAACCCGTCTTCAAAGCGTCCAATTCCAGGATCGTACAGATACTTTTCAAGAAATTCGTCAGGAATCTGAGGTCCATCATTTCGTATTTCAATAACGCAATCACTGCCGGATGAAGATGCGGCAATTTGAATGGTTCCACCATCCTGTGCGCGAAGAGATTCCACCGCGTTATCCAGAACCCGCAAAATAGGCTCCACAAACAAAGTGGGATGAATGGTAATACTCCGAAGGGGAGGCTGGGGTTGGAGTATGATCTGAATTTTCCGTTTCACGAAAAGGTCGGTAATCATGTACTGCTGGATTGTCTCGAGGACTTGTCCAGGTAACAATATCCTGACATCCTGTTCAGGATCAAGCCAGGAAAGTACCTGTTCAAAGTCTGTAAGTTGTTTCTGGAGTTTGTCTGCTGACTGGAGAACTTTCTGAAATGTGTCCTTAAACTTTGAGGCGGGTATTTGATCTGTGTCAGTTTGTGAGGCATCAGGCAAACCGTCCAACTCCCTCGAAAGTAATTCCAGACGGCTTCGAATTCCACTGAGCGGTCCACGAACGTTGTGGTTTAGTCCTCGAACATGTGTAAGTGTGTTCTTTTGAAGTTGAGTGAACATGGCGCGACCGGCTAAAAGGCTTGAAATTCCGGTGAGGGGTTCGATAAAGATCTTCCACTTTTCCATCATTCCGACAACATATTTTCTGTCATTCAACGCTAACAGAGCAGTGAATGGAAACTGGTGCGTCTTGACAAGCTTTTCAGCTCTGTCCAGTAATTCTGTGTGGTCCAGATCCTTTTCAGTCAATTTTGTGAGATCAAATTCGTATTTGTTGCTCATATCCCAATGGTAGCATGTTTCAACCGTTTTGAACAGATTTCAACTGCGTGTGTTACAATGGTCGAAAGGAGGGCTTATGACGGAAGTTATACTGGCATTGGGTAGTAATCTGGGAGATCGGGTTGGCCAGATTCAGGAAGCTCTTAACCGGCTTGCGGATTCAGGACTCAGGTGTGAGGCAATCTCAAACTGTTATGAATCAAAAGCTGTGGGAATGAAAGATCAGCCAGATTTTGTCAATGTTGCAGGTAAATTCACGTGCAATAAGTGTTCTCCTTTTGCGGTTTTAGGTTTGATTGCAAGTATCGAAAACGAAATGGGCCGCATTCGCACTGTGGAGAAAGGACCCCGAAATATAGATATTGATTTAATTTTTTTTGGTAGGAGCATCATTGCTACAAATTCACTGACTGTACCCCACGCAGAATATTCAATTCGACGTTTTGTTCTGGAGCCGATTTGTGATGTTGCTCCGGGCTTTAAACCACCGGAAATGAATGGGATTTCAATTTCCGAGCTCCTGAAGAAATGCCCGGATGAGGAAAGCAAGCCCATGAGTCTGGGCGAAATCTGTCATGTGCCTTCGGGGTGCTGAACCGGAGGAGACTCAGCTCAAAGGTTGGGGAGGGAAGGGGAGGAGACATTTTCTCGCAAAGAGCGCAAAGGACGCAAAAAATAAAGAACCAATTCTGTGATTTTTTTTGCGTTTCTTACCCCTACTCCAACTCACAATCAGCGACAGATTCCCCGTTCACTATTTTCAATGAAATCTGCAAAGTACTGTACTTCATCAATTTTTGGAAATTCTTTTCTCATCTCGTTAAGTGCTGCTGCCAGGTTAAGTTGTCGTCTGAGAAGGATGCGGTAAGATTTTTTCAAGGCTGTGACAACTTCCCGTTTAAATCCCTTTCGTTCAAGGCCCATTGTATTGATATCGTAAGTCTTCGCGCGATTTCCCACTGTTTTTACAAATGGAAGTGCATCGCGGGTTATGACTGAGTAGCCCCCGATGAATGCATGATTCCCGATTCTGCAGAATTGGTGGACACCGGAGTAGGCGCCAATGTACACATGGTCTCCGACCGTCACATGACCGCCCAGAGTGGCAGCATTTACAAAAATATTATTGTCCCCCACCTGGCAATCATGGGCAATGTGTGAGTACGCCATCAGATAATTCCCAGAGCCCAGCACTGTCTTTTCGCGACCGGTTTTGGTTCCTCTGTGAATTGTGGTGTTTTCCCGGATGAGATTATTGTCCCCGATAGTTGTCTCAGTCGGTTCACCATGGTATTTGACATCCTGGGGTGGAAATCCAATACAACAGAATGCGTAAATCGTGTTGTTGTGTCCGATGGTGGTATGATCATCAACTTGAACAGAGGCTCTGAGGGTTGTATTATCCCCAATCCGCACATGGTTACCGATTACGCAAAATGGGCCGATCGTTGCAGTCTTGGAAATTTCAACGTTCTGACCGATAAGGGCTGTAGGATGGATCATACTTTCCTCCCTTTATTTACCAAAAAATATAATTTCCTCTCAAATAACTATTCTACCGAAAGAGCGGACGAAAAAATAGCTTCTGCTACAAGTTTATCATCAACATACGCTTTTCCGGAAAGTTTGCAGTAACTGGATTTCAACCTTAATACTGTGACTTCAAACCGAAGTTGATCTCCGGGTGTTACAGGCTGGCGAAAACGAGCCTTCTCAATGGTAGTGAAGTAGACGAGACCGCCTTCCCCGATTTTATCCTTAAGAAGTAAAATTCCACCGGCCTGAGCCATGGCTTCGATTACAAGGACGCCCGGCATGACAGATTTTTCCGGGAAGTGTCCCTGAAAAAAGGGTTCATTACCGGTTACATTTTTATATGCTTCAATATATTTATTGTTTTCGTAGTGGGTGACTCTGTCCACCAGTAGAAACGGATAGCGGTGTGGCATTATGGATTTGATTTCTTCATATTCAATTGTCTGAGACATAGTATGCTTCCCCCTCTTCCTATTTATTCTTCTATTTTGTTTTTTTCTTTCTTGAGAAGCCTGCGAAAGGCTGCGGAGAGTTCCGGAAGACGGGCCAGCGAGGCTATCTGTTTCTTCCATGCCCGATGTTCTATGGCTGGATAGCCAACAACATAACGCCCATCCGGAACTGATTTTGTGACTACGGATGCACCGCCTACGGTGGCCCCGGTCCCGATATGAATATGACCGACCAGTCCGGCTTTACCGGCCAGTACGGCATAGTCTCCGATAGTGGTACTTCCGGAAATACCGGCCTGTGCCACAATGATTACGTGCTTACCAATTATAACATTATGTGCGATTTGCACTTGATTGTCGATTTTAGTTCCGTCACCGATGGATGTCTCTGAGAAGGTGCCCCGGTCAATGGACACGCATGAGCCAATTTCCACATTGTTCCCAATTCGGACAATTCCGGTCTGGGGAACCTTGTTGTGTTGCCCTTCAGCAAAGTGGAAGCCAAAACCCTCGCCACCGATGACGGTGTTGGAACCGATAATACAATTCTGTCCAATAATGGAGCCGGGAAACACGACAGTATTTCCATAGATGATAGTTCCCTTGCCGACATGAACATTTTCCATCAACTTGACCCCTGCATGGATACGCACATCAGAGTCAATCCAACAGCCGGGACCCACGGTGGCAAAGGGCCCTGTTTCTGCGGTCGGGTCCACCGTTGCATCGGGATGGATCCATGACAGACTGGGTGCCGTGTAAACAGGGTAGTTGGAAGCGAACAGGGAAGAAATGCGGATAAAAGCCAGGTAAGGATCATCTGACTCAATTACAGGGCAGGGCAGGGATATTGTAAGATCTTTTGGTACAATCAGTGCCCCGGCATTGGTGGAAAGGGCAGTATCAGAAAGTTCAGGGTCCCTCAAATAGGACAATTGTTCCGGAGTGGCATCGCAAAGGGATGCCACTCCGGTGATATTACAGTCAGACCCTTTCAGACTCAGCCCGAG
>CBEUWV010000182.1:0-4700 GCA_965546895.1 uncultured bacterium | reverse complement strand
GAAGCCCGAAATGAAATGTGATACCGGTTATCTTCAAGGGGGATTTCCGCCGTGACCCCGCTTTTCCAGGTGTTGAAACTGCCCCCGGTGGCATAAAAACCATAGGATTTCCCATTACCGATTCTGGTGAGCAGGTTCAGAGAGCCTCCGAAGGTGTCTACACCATAGAGCGAAGACCCGACTCCCCGCTGAAACTGCATGCTGTCAAGGGATTCAGCAAAATCCGGCATGTCCACCCAGTACACCTGATGATCTTCCGGGTCGTTGAGGGGAACACCGTTAATCATGACGCCAATGCGGTTCTGATCAAATCCGCGGACTTTCAGGTAGGAATATCCCATGCCGCTTCCGTCATCTGAATACGCGTAGACATTGGGGAGACCGGAAAGAAGCATGGGAATATCTTCGGTTGTGTGTTCTTCCCGTATTTTTTGAGTATTCACGTCGGTGAACACCACGGGAGTTTTTCGCTCCACAGCCCGGGTGGCTTCAACCGTAATGGATTCGGAGACCTGGGCGGGCATCAGTTGAAGAACCCAGTTCATTGGGGCCGTGCGATTCTCAGGTACTGGAAATGTGTGAGTTTGATAGCCCGGAGCCTGTGCAAGAACCGTTACGTTTTTTGACGGCACCTTTGAAAAGACGAAGTGTCCGTCTTTTCCGGTGATCACAACTTGCCCGGATGGAAGCAATGTCAGCGTCGCGCCCGAAATTGACTCTCCACTCTTTTTGTCCACCACCCTGCCTTGAACGGATGCCAGTGCTCCCATTGTCATGAAGAATATCAGCAGAAATACCACAAGCCGTTTCATTGAAACCTCCAAATGAAAAAAATTCGACTGTGGAAACGTGCGGGGAATGAAAAAACCGTTCCCGTGGGGGGAACGGCTTTTAAAAATTGGTTCATTCCGCCGTTCCCTGCGCCGGCATTACCCGGTTCAGGTTCCAGGGGTTTATTCTCAGCCCGCTTTGACCGGCTTTCTCTCCGACGTCTGCGAGCACCCCCACGGTCCGGGAAGATTGTATCACGATAAAAGACGAATGTGGACAGTTCGGGTTGAAAAGTACCGATTAGAGCTTTCTGTATATTGATGGAGTAAATGAAGCGGATGGATAGCGCTACTTGATTTTTTTGGCGACGTCCCGGAATTTTGGTGCGATATCGTATACACGTTTGTAGAATTCCCTTGATCGCTCGATCTGACCCGCTGCTTCCAGCATACGTCCGGCTTCATACAGAAGGGGCTTGATATCCCGACCATCCGCTTCAGCTCGGCTGACACCACTTTCCAGCCATTCCAGCGCCTGATCAATCTCCCCCAGTTCGTCGTATACACTGGCAATCATGAAGCAGCAATCAAGAAACCGTCCGTCATCGTGGGAGGCTTTTGCAAATTCTTCAATTGATTCATTGCTGAGGCCCATTTCTTTATATGCGATTCCGAGGTTGTAATGGGTTTCGTAATCTTCCTGGTCAATCTGTTGTTCTACACCTTTTTTGAAGTCGGTGAATAGTTCGTCCAGGGATTTTACCTGTTCTGTGGCCTGTTTGTCTGTTAGTTCTGTATTGTCAGAAAACATCTCCAGGTCTTCCCCGAATTCCGCCTGCAGGTCGATAAACTCGTCCTGAAGCAGGTCCTCCAGCGGAGCCTGGGTGCTTTTCTTAGCGCCAAGTTCCATGGAGACAGCGGTTTCCACTTCCCGCTTCACCTTTTCCAGATCCGGGTGGCCGGCGTGGTCAAGCTCAAGCGTGCGGACGACGTCCCGAGCTTCCTCAACCATGTTCTGGGACAAGTAGAAGTCCACTTCCTGCAATTCGTCGGTGAGATCTGCCTCCGTTCCGGTGACCCTGGTGGAATCAGTTTCCTTTTCCTTTTTGACTTCTTCAAGGTCGAGGCCGATGTCATTGAAATCAGGCAGTGGCTGTTCTTCAGAAGTCAGGGAGTCCAGAATAACGCTGTCTTCCTCCTTCAGGTCCATATCTGCCGGCTCTTCCAGTTTAAGTGAAGGTTCATCTGCAGCCAGATCTCCGATGTCCAGTGTGTCAAAAGGAGCCGCTTCGGATATGTCCATAGTGTCTTTGGGCAATTCCAGTTCAATCTCTTTGGGAGATGAGGGAAGGAGTTCCCCTGCAGTTGCTTCGTCGACGCTTTCTTCAAACAGGATGTCTTCAGACACAGAACCGGAACTCTGGTCCTCTTCCGCTCGACTGAAATCATCCATGTCCCGGGCATCAATTTCTACCGATTCCGCGATAGATTCAACCTGCCCTGAATCCAGCATGGAAGGCTCTTCCAGGTCAGACAGTTCCAGAAATGTCATTCCTTCATCCTTATCCAGGCTGTCATCCAGTTGCTGAGTAGACAGCATTTTCCGTAGATAAGAAGAAGACCCCGGCAGCAGCCGATCAGATTTGTCGAGAAATTTTTCAGCTTTGTCTACTTTCCCTTTCTTCAGGTATGTTTCTGCCATGTTCAGATAGCACTTGGAAGCTTTAGCGATTTCTCCCTTCTCGATGCATAATTCTGAGAAGACGCGGTTTGCCCTGACGTCAAAGGGATTTTGTTGCAGGAGCTTGCCAAGCAGTTTGTAAGCTTTCTTTTTCAGCCCGTATTCCACATACATCTCCGCCTCTGCAACCGAGCCTCTGACCTGTTGCCGGGTTTCCTCCAGATCCAGACCTTCCGGCTCAGTTTCCTGAGCAGCGGCTGCGGTGTCTCCGCCAGACTCTTCTTCGACTTCAAAGCTGCTTCCCAGGTCTTTAAGTGCAGACTTATAATCGTAGTTCATGGGGTCCAACTGGACCAGTTGCTTCAATGCCTTTTCAGCCCCCGTGGCGTTTCCGTCCAGCTTGTAGGCCTGGGCCAGTTTTTCCAGGGCCGAAATCTGGAAGACCTTTTCTCCGTTCTTTTCGTAGATTATGGCCAGTTTTTGGATAGCCGGGGCAAAATGTTCTGCCTTGGCGGTGATGGTTTTCAGCAGGGAAATTGCGTCATCGTATTCTTCATTTCGAACCCGACGATCCAGGAGGGGCTGCGTCGCTTTCCATGCCTTTGCAAACTGCTTCTTATCCAGAAAGCGGGTTACCAGTTCCCGCAGAGCCTTATCCCGGGTACTGTCAATCTGGAAAACCTGACTCAGGAGCTTCAAAGCCCCGTCGAAATCTCCTTTTTCCATCTTGATGTCACCAAGGAGCTCCATAATCATGGGGTTCCGGGTGAAGCGGGAAGATGCCACCTCAAGGATTTTTTCGGCTTTGTCCAATTCACCTTTCAACACCAGGACTTTCGCAAGTGTTACGTCCACCACAGGGTCGGGAACTTCCAGTTTACGGGTTTTCAGCAGGATTTTTTCCGCTTCATCCAGTTTCCCTTTATCCCGAAGTGTTTTCGCCAGCGTGATGAGCTGTTCAATCGCCTCCTGCTGCATCCCTTCAGAATTGAACAATTCTGCCAACTTCATCCGCGACCCGACATTGCCGGGGTCCATATCAACAATTTTTCGGTAGGATTCCAGAGCTCGTTTAGTCAGACCATCTTTGTGGTATTTTTCAGCGATTTCCAGGTATTGCCGTTTGGCATCCTGAACCATGCCTTCCTGGGTGTATAGTTCAGCCAGTTGTTCCAGGGCGCGGATATTTTCCTTGTCCATTCTGAGGATTTTCTTCAGAATTGCGATTGCCTTGGTGAAAAAACCTTCCCGTATATAGTGATCGACGCTTTTCTGGAAGTATTCAATGGCACTTTCCCGGTTTCCCATCTGGGCGAAAAGATCTCCGATTTTGTTGATGATATTCACCAGTTCCATGTCATCCGGAGAAGCCTGAACGTAGCGCAATAATTCGTCAATTGCCGGTTTCAGTTTCTTTTGCCGGATGAACTTGTCAGCTTTTTCGAGGATCTTACTTTTCTTTACTGATGCCATACCTTTCCCTTGTATAGAACAGCTGAAAATATAACATAATCCACTGTTGCGGTCAATGAGAACTCACAAAAAAGAAATCAGGAGCCATTATCAGGTAGGATGGTTTCGCCGGTCTTTTTTTATTTCCGGGCCAATGTTGGTAAAAGGGGCAATACGCTGAAACATTGGGTTATCTGTCTTCCCGATCTGTTCTTTCATGGTTTTCATCAGCTGGGAAAAATCAATTGAGGAAAGGATTCCGCCGTGTGCCAGAAGGAGAGTCTCTGCTTTCATCTTGGCCATACGGTCCAGAGAAGTCCGCATTTTATCGGGAAAAGGGATTGGGAACGGGAGCATGAACTTGTCGTTCATGAATAATACCATGTCGGCTGCATAAAAAACTGATTCACGGCTGTTGAACAGGCAACAGTCAAACAACGTGTGACCGGGAAGAACCATGACTTGCCAATCCGGAAATTCAGGCAGGACATCCCCTTCTCTTAATGAAAAGTTCGGGCGAACTCTTCGTGAATATCTGACCGATTCCCGTTTCTTGCCGTTTCTCCGGGCAGAGAATTGGGCCAGATGCCGATCAACGCGGTTTTGAAGCCACCCACGCCATCCCCTGTACCAATTGTCCACAAGATGATGGGCGGCAATTGGAATACCATATTTCTTTCTCAGAACAGGGGCACCCCCCGCATGATCCGGATGCATATGGCTGACCAGCATCAGGCGTAAATCCATAATGGGCCGCTGCAGCGTTCCGGTGATAAAATCCTCAATCCGTTTGGCAT
>CBEUWV010000181.1:0-4705 GCA_965546895.1 uncultured bacterium | reverse complement strand
TACTTTGCGCCTTTGCGGTGAGTCTCACCGAGTGAGACTGTGACTTGTGATTAGTGATTTTGCGAGAGCGTAAAGCGGGTACAGGCACCGGGGCCGTTGCCAGTCCCCGTTTTACCAGCTATTTTGCTAGGGAAAAGCCCGCCAATTGACGGGCTTTCTTTAGCTTTTGGATTCTTTACCGTCCACTATCCACTATCCACCATCCACGCGTCCGAAAGGACGCTTCTTTCACCATCCACTGTGCCGCGGTGCGGCACTCGTCGTTGGCCTGTCGTTGAGGATGTCCTTAAACCACATCCCAATAACTGTCAGGGGCAGAAGAATGGCAATTGCAAGACTGGCGACAGTTGCTATATTGACAACGAGAGCGGACAATCCGGTGAGGTCAGCCAGGCCGGGCAGGGAGTGAAACCACTGCGCCAGGCGGGGAAAAACCTGCCTGCCTGAGAAGAGACTGGCAATTGCCGCAACAACAGTGGCCGCAGCCAGAAGCATCTGCATGATCCAGATAGGCAGCAAAACGTTGTAGGACTTCTCCCCACCTGGTAATTTTGCTTTGTGATACAGGCCGGACGCACCGGACAAGGAAGGGACGGGCAGGGATTCAGAAAAAGCTCCAAACTGCTCAGTAAGTTCAGCAATTTCCCGACACTGATCGCAGGTTTTCAGATGGGCTTCCATCTCAACCGTTAACCTGTCGGATTTAATTGCGGTGATCAGTTTTTGTTCGTCTGGGCAATGGGTATTCACGGCCTCACCTCCTGATTCAATCCCCTCTTTTCCAGAAGGGATTTCAGCTTCTTTCTTGCCCGGTGCAGCATCACTCTGACACTCTGTTCGGCTACACCGAGAATTTCGGCAATCTCATTGTGATTGAACCCATCCACGTGGGCCAGCCAGAGCAATTTTCTTTCCCTCGGCTCCACATCGGCCAGGGCAGTCTGCATGTCCAGGACCAGGTTGCGGTCCCTTTCCGGCATCCCCGGCCATTCATTATCTACTCCACTGGTTTCCGGGTGATTTCCCCGCAGATGGGAAATCAACGTGGTCCCTGCAATGCGGTAAAGATAGGCACGCTGCTCATGAAAGCTCCGGTGTGAATCCACGTACCGTAAGAACCGGATATATGAATCCTGAACAACATCATCGGTCGTTGCCTCGTTCCGACAACTCACAAACACATATCGCCACACACCGTTCACGGTCTGTTCATAAAACAGTTGAAACGTCTCTTCATTCATCGCCAGTGCAGAAGCGGGCGCCAGATTGTTCAAAGGGGCCTCCCGGCTGTGAAAATCACAAAGCCCGCGGTCTGGTCAACGGGCCGCGGACTTGATTATTGCTATACCTCTTCTGAAGATTCCGTTGGAACCATTCCCCATTTAGATGCCAGGCGATAGGAAATGAAAATTGCAATGATGTATCCAATGCCAAACGCCATCAGTACCGTGCCCAGAATTGTAAAAGCAACGGCAGCTTCATCAAGTGTGCCCTTCAGCGCATAAATCGCGATCCCAAGCACCAGCAGAATCACAGCCTTGTAGACGGCCGAAATGATCCGATCCCGTGTCCCGGCAGATTGCAGCTCCATTGAGGCCAGAAATTTAGAACCGGCGTCGGACTCCGCGAACTGTACAAGTTCCGCCCCACTGCTTACCTTGTCCAACATTTTAAGTTGAATGTTCATTCTGTACTTATATTGACGCCACTGGACAATCATCCAGACCACCCAGCCGATTAGAAAAAAGAAACTCGGTACCACGATTAAGGGAACCAACATCTTTCACCTCCTGAAAAATACTTCACAACTGATACACCGCCAGCCCCCCATCGGTTAACAGGAAATTTCAGAAATCTTCTCTTTTCAGGAAAGCACCGAATGCCGGAAGCAGGAGACAAGATGGTCGTTCACCATGCCGACTGCCTGCATGTGGGCATAGACTATCGTAGGCCCCACAAAGGAAAACCCCCGACTCTTCAAGTCTTTGCTGATGTTTTCAGACAACGGCGTTTTTGCCGGAATGTCTCCATCTTTTTCAAAGCGGTTTACAATGGGACTGCCGTTGACAAAGGACCAGAAATAGCGGTCAAAGGAACCGAATTCTTCCTGCACCTGCAAGAAGGCCCGGGCGTTTTTAACTGCCGACCGGACTTTCTGGCGATTCCGGATGATTCCCGGGTCCTGCAGCAAGCGTTCAATCCGTTCTTCATTGAAATCCGCGACCTTTTTCGGATCAAATTCCTCAAACGCTTTCCGGTATCCTTCCCGTCTTCTAAGAATAGTGATCCAGGACAGGCCGGCCTGGGCACCTTCCAGCACGAGGAACTCAAAATGCTTCCGGTCATCATGTACCGGCACTCCCCATTCCTCATCATGATATCTCACATACAGCGGGTCATCCCCGCACCAATTACAACGCTGCATTTACGCCTGTTCCGGTTCTTTCGGTTTCACAATCCATGCAATGACCAGACCGGCAACAAACCAGCCGACGACTTCGTCAATTCCCTGAGAAAAGGTGAAATTTCCCGGAAAACGATACCAGTTCCAATAAGGAATACTGATTGTAATCCAGGCAAAAAGGCCCATGAAAGTAACCGTTCCCACCTTACACCAATATCTTTCAGCTCCTGATTTGAATACGATGAAACCGGCCAGAAGTGCCCCCAGGATTCCGGATATTAGCTCCCATAGAAAGGACATGGGGTTCATTGCGACTGTTCCTTTGGGCTGGTACACAAGAAAACCGTTGGGGCCGGCCTCATATTTCTGAGCCCAGGCTTTTTCTGCTTCCTTTGACCCGGCCTGCCTGGTGTCAAAGCCGGGGAAGAGATAGACGCCCGGTGTCGTAATATTTTCCTTCATAATTTCAACTACTGCGGATTCATTGGGCATCATTTTCACACCCATTTCCCCGATGGGCAGCAGCATATGGCTGACCATTCCCCACATAAAGACTGCGATTCCAGCCAGCACGGCTCCAAGGATCACTCTTTTCATACACACCTCCTGAAAAAAACATCAAGACATAAGAATCATATCACCGGATGGAGCTTGACGCTCCTCCCCGGGGGGACAGCATCGCCTACTTGCAGCGGGCTGCGGCATTGTAGCAGTACTTGACGCCGCCGATCATAAAACAGTTGTCACCGATGGAACGATATTGCTGTTTGCTTGCCGCCTTCCCCTTGTAGCTGAAGGTAATGGTTCCCGACTGTTTGTTTCCCTGGATGGCCCATCGCCCGCTTCCACTACCCTGATTCGCCGCGCCGAAAGCGGACGTCTCGTTGCCGAGACTGTCAGTGGAACTTCCGGAATAGGAAGACTCATGAGAATCATAGAAAACACCGCCGGAACAAAGCATGAGTTTTCTTTCCGTTGAGCCCTGATAGGAGTAGTATTCACCCGCTATCCATTTGGCCAGTTCGGGGTCGGTTGGGCCCGTAGCAGCAGCATCCATCTTGTCGGAATTCTCCTTGGCCGCTGCAACAAAATCCATATTCCCATCTTTTGAACTGAAATTGAAATGTATGTTGGCATTTTTGTTCTGCAGCAGTACAGTCCGGCTGAATTTCCCAGTACGGATGACATAGAATCCCGGTTTCAGGTTTTTGAATTTATATTTTCCCAAGAAGTTACTCTTGGTAGCAGCGAGTACTTTGCCGGTACTGCCGTCAAACAGAATAACCTGGACGCCAATGGCCGGAGTTGTGTTGGTTTGCCAGAGGAAACCATAAATCTTCAGGGCCTTTCTCTTTTTGTGCCAGGGAAACGCCTGGACGGAAAAGGATCCCAGAAGCACAACGGCCAGCACCAAAATGACAGGTTTTGTCACATAGTGTTTCATTAATTCCCTCCTTTTTTCGCACAAAAAGCGAACTTTCGTAAACTCGTCTGTATCCATTTCGTTGTTCTTATTATAGGGATTGGCACCGATGTGTCAATTCAATGAATTGCCTGCGTCCTTCCTTCCCGTTGCCGGTGAAGCCAGAGAATCCTTGACTTTGCCGTCCTTCACGTCTGATAATCAGTAAGGCCTTCAAAAATTACCATGGAGTGAAACAGATGAAATTTGAGATTATCAGGATCGGCACAATCTTCTCCCCCTACAAAACAAAAGAAACATGTCCCATTCAGGGTGCCTTTTCCCCGGAAGGGAAAGGCAGGGTTGAAATCTTCCCGGAATTCGAAGCCGGGCTGGAAACCATTGATGCCTTTACCCATGTCATTCTCTTCTACATCTTTGACAGGGCAGGGGAAATTCTCCTGTCCCGGCCGCCCTTTCTGGACGACACCGCCCACGGCGTCTTTGCATCCCGCCATCCATGCCGTCCCAACAGCATTGGCATGTCCATCGTAAAACTGGAAAACAGGATTGGAAACATACTGGACGTCAGCGAAATAGACGTTCTGGACAACACCCCACTCATTGACATCAAACCCTATGTCCCAAAATTCGATTATCGGGAAAACGCCGGCAACGGCTGGCTGGAAGAAAGAGGAAACCGGAAAAAGCCGAAAAACAGGGAATGAGAAATGTGACTTCGCCGCATGTGTTCTGTTGTTCTGTTCTGACATGAAAAAGACAAGGGAAAAATGCCAAATCAGTGTTATGGTCAATTCCCCCGTCCCCCTCGCACTCGCACTTTCTGCCCCCTACTCTACAGAGTGATGAGTGATGGGTGATGAGTGACAAAAAGCAGG
>CBEUWV010000180.1:0-4772 GCA_965546895.1 uncultured bacterium | reverse complement strand
CCTCTTCCCTCTCTGCGCCTCTGCGGTAAAATCCCGTCGGGATGAGTAGGAGTTTTAGGCTCAAACTTAAACTTTTCCCACTCATCACCCATCACTTCTCCATCAAAATCAGACAAATAGATCGGTTTGGTTGCCGTCCAACAGCTCCTCGTAAGAATCCAGGAGGGGGTCAATCTCTTTCCTTAAGAACTCTTTAACCTGGTTGGGGGCACGTCCCACAAAGTCGGCGGGATTAAGGATTTTCTTTATATCTTCACGATTCAGCGGTACCCTTCTGTCTTCAGCCAATAGTTCAATGAGAGGGTTTTCCCGGCTCCCTTCCTTCAGTTTTGCGGTGGACTGATGGGAGTATTCTCGAATCACTTCATGAATTTCCTGTCGGTCCGCACCCTTTTTTACCGCTTCCATGAGGATATTTTCTGTGGCCATAAAGGGTAGCTGCTCCCGCACATGTGTTGAAATTACTTCCCGGTTTACAACCAGGTTATCGGTGATGTTGGCATAGATCAGCAGGATGGCATCCGCACTGAGAAAAGCCTGGGGCAGCACGACCCGGCGGTTCGCTGAATCGTCCAGTGTTCTTTCAAACCACTGGGTGGCGGCGGTGTAGGCCGTGTTGTCGGAAAGGGAAATGAGAAAACGGGAAAGGGCCGTCATCCGTTCCGACCGCATTGGATTTCGCTTATAGGCCATGGCAGATGAACCCACCTGCTTCTCACCGAATGGCTCTTCCATTTCCTGATCATGGGCCAGGAGTCTCAAGTCGTTTCCGAATTTGGAACAGGAAATCCCCACCTGCCGCAGCACATGAAGGATGTCATCATCAATCTTGCGGGAGTAGGTCTGACCCGTGATGCTGACGGCACGGGGGAATCCCATGCGTTCCGTCACCAATTCGTCCAGTTCCTTTACCTTCTCTTCGTCTCCGTCAAACAATTTCAGGAAACTGGCCTGGGTGCCGGTGGTTCCCTTGACGCCCCGGGCCGGAAGCCGGGAGTCCAGTAATGCCACCAGCTTGAAGTCCATCAAGAGGTCCTGGAGCCACAGTGCCGCGCGCTTTCCCACTGTTGTCAACTGGGCCGGTTGAAAATGGGTAAAGCCCAGAGTTGGCATTTCCCGGTATTCACAGGCGAATTCCCGAAGGTTTTTCATCACATTCAGTAAACGCTTTTTGACAAGCAACAGCCCTTCTTTTGCTTGGATCAGGTCTGTATTGTCTCCCACAAAGGCGGATGTGGCGCCCAGGTGGATAATGGACATTGCGGAGGGTGCAGCCTTTCCAAAAGCGTGTATGTGAGCCATTACATCGTGACGCAGCTCCTCTTCTTTCTTTGCCGCATATTCGAAGTCGATGTCATCCAGGTGTTCCCGCATTTCCTCCAGTTGTTCATCCGTGATGGACAATCCCAGCTCCTGCTCCGCTTCCGCAAGGAGCAGCCACAGCTTCCGCCAGGTACGGAATTTAAAATTGTCGGAAAAAATCCGGGACATATCCCGGGACGCGTAGCGCGTAATCAGGGGATTCTGATAAGCATCACGATTCATTCATGCCTCCACCTCAAGGGGAATTTCCATAAACAGAAGGGCCGGTGCCTCAATCCGTCCGAACACATCTTCCCCGAATTTACTGCAGATAAAACCGGAACCCGTTAGCTTTGAGTCGGAAAGACGACCGGAAAATCCGCGGTTAAGGTCATTCAAATCCACACTGACCCGGGCCGGATACAGGGATTGTATCAAACTGTCTTTTCTCAGGAAAGCTTCCGAGATGGAAAAGAAGACCCGCCGTCTTTCATGGAGATAGTTGCCATCCGGCACGGTTCGAAGCAATAACCATGAATCCGGTGCAGTCATAAGCTCTTTGCATTGGATGCTGCCCCGAACCAGACGGAGGTGCTCAACTGAATAAAAATGAGGATTCACAGATCTCAATGTGACGCCTTCAGGCAGAGATTGCCCGACTTCAGCCGGATGGGACAGCCATTCATGGAGAAATTTCTCCCCGTTTCGACCTGCCACAAGGTTAAAGGTGCCACTTGTCAGTTGAACGGTTGGAGAATGAAAAAAACACCGGCGGTTCAGAAAATTTGCCACCACGTCTGCGGTAATGTTCAAAGGGAAGAAACGGTATGAAACCCCCGGTCCCGGTCGTTTCACCCGAATTACCGGTTCATCATCCAGGGTCAGAAGTTCCAGTTTACCCTTTACATCTTTACCCCGCAAAACGGAAACCAGTTTAGAAAAGGTTCGGACCGCTTCTATCAATGGCATGGAGAGAGTCAATGGGGAAGCAAAAATTCCATCCGCTATGGATCCGTGGATGCCCTCATCCAGATGAATAAATGAGGTATTGTGTTCCTGGCCCAGAATGACAGATAAATGAAGATCCATACTCTCACCTGTCAGGAAGTTGCATTCCCCTTTTCATCAAAGGGGGATGGAGCTGTGCTTCTTAGGTGGGAGTCCCTCCCGTTTTGTTGAAAGGGAATCCAGCACTGATATCAGCTTTTTTCGGGTAGTGGACGGGGCAATGATTTCATCCACAAACCCCATCTCAGCGGCAATATATGGATTGGCAAAAAGTGTTTTGTACTCATTTACCAGTTCTTTACGCTTCTCTTCCGGGTCTGATGCCTCCTGCAGCTCTTTCCGATAGACAATATTGACAGCGCCTTCCGGTCCCATTACAGCGATTTCCGCCGTGGGGTAGGCAAAGTTGAAATCTGTCCGGATGTGTTTGGAAGCCATCACGCAATATGCCCCGCCATATGCTTTGCGGGTGATGACTGTGATCTTTGGAACGGTTGCTTCAGAAAAAGCAAACAGCAGTTTGGCGCCGTGGACAATAATGCCGCCATGTTCCTGATTTACCCCTGGCAGAAAGCCCGGAACATCTTCAAAGGTAATCAAGGGGATATTGAATGCGTCACAGAACCGGACAAAACGGGCGCCCTTCCGGGAGGCCTGGATATCCAGAACACCGGCCAGATAAGCGGGTTGATTTGCCACAATGCCCACCGGTTTAGAACCAAGACGCGCGAAACCCACAACAATATTTTTGGCGAAATGCTCATGTACTTCAAAAAAATACTGGTCATCCATAACCGGCCGGATAATATCCCGGATGTCATAGGGGGTGTTGGGATTCTCCGGGACCGTTGTATTCAACTCGGGAATTTCACGGTAGGGGTCGTCTGAGGTTTGTTTCATCGGAGGGTCTTCCATATTATTGGAGGGCATGAATGAGAGCAGTTCCCGAATCGCCGCCAGGCAGGCCCGGTCATTGTCCAACGCAAAATGAGCTACACCGGAGACCGAGTTGTGGGTCATGGCACCGCCCAGTTCTTCCTTGGTCACTTCCTCGTGAGTGACAGTTTTGATCACATCCGGGCCGGTAACAAACATGTATGAAGTATCTTTTACCATAAGAGTGAAATCCGTAATGGCCGGGGAATATACGGCGCCGCCCGCGCAGGGCCCCATAATGGCCGAAATCTGAGGAACAACGCCGGAAGCCAGCGTATTTCTGAGAAAAATGTCCGCGTAACCGCCCAGCGATACCACACCTTCCTGAATCCGGGCCCCGCCGGAATCATTCAGTCCGATAATGGGTGCTCCCGTTTTCATGGCCATATCCATGATTTTGCATACCTTTTTCGCGTACATTTCAGAAAGAGAGCCTCCGAATACGGTGAAATCCTGGGCAAAAATGTACACGAGACGACCGTCGATTCTGCCAAAACCAGTCACAATGCCGTCGCCTACAATTTTGGTGCTGGCCATGTCAAAATTATCACTGCGGTGTACGACGAAGCGGTCAACTTCCTCAAAAGAACCCTTGTCCATCAAAAGGTCAATACGTTCTCTTGCTGTCAACTTTCCCGCCTTGTGCTGGCGTTCAATTCGGGCCTCTCCGCCCCCCAGTTCTGCCTCCCGGTTCCGTTTTTCCAGTTCCTTCAAGCGTTCTTCAAGTGTCATTGCACTCTCCTTATCCAAAACCGTTTCTTCATCTCAAAACATACGAAGAGAATACCAGATGAATCAATGCGCCGCAATATGGAGCGGCGCAAAGCGCCGCAGGTTGAGATTGAGTGGAATACAAGGTTGAGCAAAGAGAAGATTCAGAAAAAACAAGGGGATGGCCAATTCCCTGATTTTTCTGCCTCCTACTCCTACCCCAACCTCAACCGCAACTCCAACTCTTTTCTACTTCAGTTCTTCCATGATCAGCTGAATTGCTTTGTCCAGTTGCGGGTCGAGTCCTTTGTTCTTGTCACGCACGGTGTTTTTCACATCATAGTCCGGTGTTACGCCCCTGTGTTCTATGTCTTTTCCGTCCAGGGTATAGCATCCCCAGCACGGGAGGCGGTAGAAAGAGCCATCAACAAGTCCCTTCCCGGAGGTGAATATCAGCCATCGGTAGGTTTCCGTCCCCACAATTTTCCCCAGTTTGAGTTGTTTGAACCCGGCTGCTGTCATTTCACCGTCGCTCAATGTCATCTTGTTTACCAGCAGAACAATGGGTTTGGAAGCCGGAAAGAAGTTGGGCTGCGGGGCAAACGGACCACCCCGGTATTTCCACTGAGCATATAATTTCTGGCTGAGGAACTGGAGTACCGCGTCGTGAACGTTGCCGCCCATGTTGTTTCTCAGATCAAGGATCAGCCCTTTTCTCTGATAGTTTTCCGATGTCATTTCAATCAGAAAGTGTTTGAGACTGGCAGTTCCCATGTCCTTCATGTGGACATAGGCAATCTGTTTGTCTGTTTTTG
>CBEUWV010000179.1:0-4783 GCA_965546895.1 uncultured bacterium | reverse complement strand
CCTCCCTGTCTTCCTCATCCCCCCTCTTCCCCCTCTGCGCCTCTGCGGTGAGTCTTATTCTTTCAAACTCAACCTTGCTTTTGCTTCCCTTCTTTAGTCTGCAGATTGTGCTCATATCTCATCTGCAGCAATTCCACGACCAGGGCAAATCCCATGGGCAGATAGATGTATGCTTTGGGGACTTCCTTATGCATCCCCTCCATGAAAATGGTGACACCAATGGTAATCAGAAACGCAAGTGCAAGAATCTTCAGCGTGGGATGGCCAATGATAAATTCGCCAACCGGCCCCGCATAGATCATAATTAAAACGAAAGATAATACAACCGCGCCAATGATGACCCAGATATGATTGGTCAGTCCGACAGCCGTTATCACGGAATCAATGGAGAAAACAATGTCCAGAAGAACAATCTGAGCCACGATACCAGCATATCCCCGATGGTCATCAGGCGAAAGCTCTGATTCGCCCTGGTCCCTCAATTCCACTGTGTGGTGAATTTCCCGTACGGCTTTGAACAAAAGAAACATCCCTCCAGCGATGAGCACCATATCGCGTATTGAAAAATGGCCAATAATATTTCGGGTAAGCGAGGCCAGAGCCAGAACAGCTATTACCAGCAGAATCCGGGCAATCATGGCCACGGAAAGCCCGATAATCCGAGCAACTCTGCGACGCCTCTCTGGCAGTTTGCCAACAAAAATGGAAATTACCAGCACATTGTCCACACCAAGTACCAACTCCAGTCCGACGAGTAGCAGCAACAGGCCCATTGCGTCTCCCATTTTAGCCTCCGTTTGTCATTTCCAGAAATCATACCACGGCGACGCGACTTTGCCGCAGTGATTTTTTTACTTGTGATCAGTGATTAGCAGGGAAAAAGATAAAGAATCGGCAAAACCGCCGTGGATAGCGGACGGTTGGGAAAATAAACAGATGCCTAAAGATTGTACAGACACCGGGGCAGTTTCAACTCCCAGTTTTAAACTTTTTCTACCTGTCTTTCCCCGTGTCTGTCTCCCATCCAAACAAATCACTAATCACTAGTCACAAGTCACGGCCGCAGCATGCGGCCGAGTCG
Source organism: uncultured bacterium (assembly GCA_965546895.1). Classification (GTDB taxonomy): domain Bacteria; phylum Acidobacteriota; class Holophagae; order Thermotomaculales; family Thermotomaculaceae; genus UM-FILTER-49-7. The sequence continues at coordinate 3,702 of CBEUWV010000179.1, read as the reverse complement.
GACAAGTGCATAATCCATCCCTGCAGAAAGAGTATTTCTGACCTTTTCATGAAGGGGAACATCCGGCAATGCCTTCATGCCCAGATCGTCAGAAACAATAGGGCCTGAATGAAAGGACTTCAATCGGCTGAGCAATGGTTGTGAGTAGGTGGAAATTTCCCGGTAGCCACCAATTTTGACGTGAGCTACCATAATCCAGCGATTGGGGGTGGCAAGTTCCCGGAAAGGTCGTTCGTCTTCCGAGGCAATTTCAGATAACACAGGCAGGTCGAAATGGCTGTCCGGAGTGGTCGGACCAAGCCCGGGATAATGTTTCAGGCAACCGACAATCCCGGTGGATTCCAGACCTTCAAGATAAGCCCCGGCCCGCTTCGTTACAGTTTTCGCGTCTTGTCCAAGTGTGCGTCCCAAAAGACCGTTTTTCGTGTTTCCCCGGTCAAGGTCAAGCACCGGTGCAAAGTTCACATCCACCATGAATCGTTTCAGCATATGCCCGGATTCCCTGCCAAAAGCAACCAGATCTTGGTGGTCTCCCATGGCCGGTACGTCTCCGATGATTTTCCTGAACCGGTTCACCATCCCTCCTTCAAAATCAACCGCTATCAGGGTGTCCGAGCCAGCGGCATTCTTGATATCGGAAATCAATGTGTTCAGCTGCTGCTCTCCCTCGATGTTTTCGGAAAACAGAATGATTCCCAGGGGATGAACCGCTTTCAAAAGATTCCGGTCAGATTCCATCAGCACCGGCCCCTGGACTGAAACAATTAATTGCTCGCCAAACGGCACCAAACTCTTAACATTTATTTCCAACACTTACACTCCCTTTTTTAACCGCGCAAGAAGATTCAGAGCCTCCAATGGTGTCAGACCATCCACGTCGGTATTTTTCAATTCCACCAGAACCGGGTGATCATCCCAGTTGAACAGCGGGCGCTCTTCCGGTTTCCGTAATGGCGGCCCCGCAATTTTGGGTTCTCCGTTCAGCGTAAATTCATTTTTTTCAATGTTTGCCAACACTTCAAAGGCCCGCTTGATGACCGCCGCAGGAATTCCAGCCAGTCGTGCGACTTGTATCCCATAGCTTTTGTCTGCGGCACCTGCAACTATTTTTCTGAGAAATAGAAGCTCGTTATTCCACTCCTTGACCACCACATTCAGATTTACAATATTCGAAAACAGCTTGTCGATATCCGTCAATTCGTGGTAGTGCGTGGCAAAGAATGTTCTGGGACAATTTTCTTCTTTTTCCGCGAGAAATTCAGTAATCGCCCACGCCAGTGATAAGCCGTCAAAGGTCGCTGTCCCCCGTCCCACTTCGTCCAGGATGATCAGACTCCTTTCAGTGGCATTTCGAAGAATATTTGCAGTTTCCACCATTTCCACCATGAACGTGGATTCTCCTCCGGTCAGGTTGTCAGATGAGCCGACACGGGTGAATATCCGATCGGTCAACCCGATTTCCGCTCTTCTCGCCGGAACAAAACACCCCATGTGGGCCATCAGTGTAATCAAAGCGTTTTGACGGAGATAGGTGGACTTCCCACCCATATTGGGTCCGGTGATGATGGCAAGACGACGGCTTGCATCCAGGTCGGTATCATTGGGGACAAAATGCTCGCCTTCGATAAGTTCCACCACTGGGTGACGGCCCTGTTCAATATACATACGGTTCTCCGTGACCACTTCAGGCCGACGGTAATCCCGTTCCAGCGAAAGGAAAGCAAAACATGCCAGCGTATCCAAAATTCCCACACTGTACGCTGTTTCCAGAATCTCTCTTCGATGTGCGGACACACCATTCACAAGATCGTTGAAAATTTCCATCTCGATGTCGAGAATGCGTTCCTCGGCGTGAAGCACCTGATTCTCAAAATCCTTCAATTCCGGCGTAATGAACCGTTCGGCGTTTACAAGTGTCTGCTTTCTGTCATAGCCTTCCGGGGTCTGTCCTTTCAGGTTTGCTTTTGATATTTCAATATAGTAGCCGAATACCTTATTGTACTTGATCTTCAGTGAAGAAATTCCAGTCCTTTCCCGTTCCTTTTTCTCCAGTTCATCCATTGAAGTACGGACATTCCGGGCGATAGCTCTCAGCCGGTCCAGTTCATCTGAAACACCCGCCCGAATCATCCCCGGACCTCTCAGCCTGGGCGCTGTCTCCTCCAGCACAGAATCCAGTTTCAGAAAAACAGGCTCCAGATCGTGAAACCCGTCCCGTAACGGTTGAAAAGGTACATCAGTCAGGGTTTCTCGAAGCAGGGGAATCGTTCCCAAGGCCTGTTTCAATACGATAAGTTCCGGAGGCGAAGCTGTCCCCAGGGTCACCCGGGTAATGATTCTTTCCATATCACCGATCATGGACAGGTGGTTCCGTACTTCTTCCATTTTTTGCGGGGAATCCAGAAACCACTGGACCACTGAAAGACGGTTATCAATCTCCCCGATGTCCTTTAACGGAAATTGAATCCAATCCACTAACTTTCTCTGCCCCATCGGAGTAATCGTCCTGTCAAGTGCCCAGATCAGGCTTCCGTGTCGTTTCCCGGTTGCTGCAGATGCGAGTAACTCCAGATTTTTTCTGGTTACCGGGTCCACAATCACCTGCCGGCTTTCCTCATTGTAAGACAGTCCTCTCACTGCAAAATCTTTCGTTTTGTAATTTACTTCAAGATAGTGAAAGTATCCGCCCAGTGCTCGCAATGCGTACTTTTTCCCCTTGATACCAAAGCCGGCCACAGTGGATACTTCAAACAATTCTTTGACCCTTTCTGTTGCCATCCTGCTTTCAAATACCTCCTCATCAAATTCATTGATCATTGGAGAAAAGTTTCTAAAATCAGACAACATGGCGCTGGAGACAACTCCAAACGGTGCCACAATTTCCCTGGGTGCCAGCAATTGGATCTTCTGGGAAAGGATAGAGACGGGAACCTCCATCAATCGGCACTCCCCTGTTGTGGGATCGCCGAACACCAGACCCGCCCTTTTTTCATCCGCATATATCGAAAGCAGTCCGTGGGCTGTGTCATTTTCGTCTGTGTTCAAATGGGAAGTAGCCGGGGTCAGCACGGTCACCACGGCCCGTTTCACGACGCCCTTTGCCTGCTTCGGGTCCTCCACCTGTTCACACACAGCCACCTTGAATCCGGCCTTCAGAAGCTTTGCCGCGTAGCTTTCGTAAGCATGCCACGGAACCCCACACATTGGCGCTTCTCCAAACGTCCCCTTGCCCCGCTTTGTCAGCGTAATCTCAAGGGTCTTGGACGCCTTGATCGCGTCATCGAAAAACATCTCATAAAAGTCTCCCATTCTGAAAAACAGGATGTGGTCCGGGTACTCTTCCTTTGCTTCCATAAACTGCCTGAGCGCCGGGGTTAATCTGGTTTTATCGATGGCCAATTGCATGCTCCTGATGGCTTCATTCCAAATTCAAATGGTGGATAATTGTATCACAGAAGGCGGCAGAAGGCGGCTTCGCCGCCGTGAATGGTGGGGAAAGACAAGTTTAAGTCTGAGTCTGAGTTTAAGTTAAGAATGGGAATTGGCTCTTTATTCCTTCCGTTCTTTGCGAGAAAATGTCTCTTCTTCTTTCTGACCTTTGTGTCCTGGCGGGATGAGTAGGAGTAGGAGTAAGAAAGTGCGAGTGCGCGAGTAGGAGGAAGATGCAGAATAATCAGGGAGTTGGCTCTTCTTTTCTCCCTT
>CBEUWV010000178.1:0-4795 GCA_965546895.1 uncultured bacterium | reverse complement strand
AGACAGGCCTGCGCCTCCATACCCCTTGAGCGTTGAACCCAGAAACCCCAGCTCACCCATTTCCCTCACAAGATGGACAGGGAAGGTGCCCTCTTCAAAGTATCGGGCAATATCCGGCTTTATGCGATCACTGACAAAGGCATGTACCGTATCGTAGACCATCTTTTCTTCGGGTCGGAGCATGTCCTCAACCCGGGCAAAATCCACAAAATCAAACATGATGTTTTCCTGGACCCGTTATCATTTGCCGTCTGGGGCTTTCTTTTTGGCCTCTTTCGGCTTTGTGTCCGGCTTCACCTTGATATTGTGTTTCTTCAGATATTTTTCTATTTTCTTTTTCTTTTCCCTCTCCAGCTTTCCGCTTTCAATATTGGCAAGCTCTGCTGCGACCTGATCGTGATACAGTGTATTCGGAAATTCCTTCAGTAACAGCCGGTAATATCGCGCCGCTTTGTCATACTTTGTCATCTCAAATTGCGATCGGCCATAATAATAGTACGTTTCCTCTTTTTCCTGATCATTGAGATAACTGAGATAGTGATCCAGAAGATACTCAAACCTTCCTGATGAAGCTATATAGCTGCGCGCCTTATAGTAAAAAACGCCCACGTCAAATTCATGTTGTGCCAACCGTTGCCAGCATGCTTTGATTTTTTCCTCGCTGAGTTTGCTGTATGGGGACAACGGATATTTCTGTCGAAGTTTTTCAAACGCTTCGATTGCCTGATGTGAGAATGACTGGTCCCTGTCGGGCGTTGAAATCTGCGAATAATAACACATCCCCACCATGTATTGTGCGTAAGGAGCATCTTTGCTCGTCGGAAAGTAGACTAAATATGATTCATAATCGGCAAGAGCATCTCCCGCACCCTTTTCCAAATCAAAAAATTCGGCATCAGCAATACCCAATTTCGCTTTCGAAAACTCTTTTGAATTTGCAGCATTGTCAATAATCAACTGGAAGTACTGTCTGGCTTTCGCATATTTGCCATTGGACAAATATGTCAGACCCTTTTGATAAACCTGGGCAACCGGTACTTGCTTTCCACCGGTCCAGAGCTTTGAGTCAACTTTTTTTCTACATCCTCCCATTACCAGCAAAAGGGAAAGGAAAACCAACAATAATCTGCGCATATGTCACCTCGTTCTATTCAATATCTCTGTTAATTTTCTAAAATTAGTTCCAGGATTTCCGTGGAAAACAGCCGATCCGGCCACCATCAGATTGGCTCCGGCTGCTGAAATCTCAGAAACATTTTCCAATGTAAGTCCGCCATCAACGGCAATAATAAAGGGAAGGTTTCCGGCCTTCCGCCATTCATCAAGGCGTCGTATCTTTCCCAAGCAATAAGGAATAAACGATTGCCCGCCAAAGCCCGGATTCACAGACATAACCAAAACAGCATCTACTACCGGTAGTATCTGCTCGATAAGAGAAAGCGGCGAAGCCGGGTTCAGCACCACACCAGCCCGGATTCCCTTCTGTCGGATCTGGCTCACAAGCCTGTCAAGATGATCTGTCGCTTCCACATGAACATAAATGATCTCCGGACGGGTTTTTGCAAACACATCAATATAATCACCGGGATTTTCTATCATCAGGTGGACATCCATTTTCGCTGCGGGAACTGCACGCTTCACCGCATCACATACCAAAGGGCCAATGGTGATGTTGGGAACGAAGTGTCCATCCATTACATCCACGTGCACGTATTCCATTCCCTCAGACGCCAGGGCCCCCAGCTGTTCTCCCAGGCGAGTAAAGTCAGCCGACAGGATCGATGGAGAAATCAGTTTCAAAATACCTCCCTTTCAACCACCTGCAGGGTTACAGTCTGTTCCGTTAAAGTCTTGAAACCAGGCAGAGGGTATTGATCCTGAACGAAAAGAACGTTTTCGTCCTCAATCTGATTTGCAAAGGTCTTGACGATAAAGCGAATCCCCTGATGAGTCAGGTCTTTTTTTACATTGACCAGCAACTGACCACGAAAATCCGGCATCAGATACTGCTTTTGTTTTTCACCACGGCTGACCAGAAGTTTTATTCGATTGTCCACAATTCCGGAACTCCCTGGGCTGGGAGTTTGGGAAACTACAGTCCCCTGAGGGCGATTGTCAAATACCCTGGCTACACCGGTTAAGCGTAACTGGTATTTACTGATCATTTCCGCCGCATTGGACAAGGTCAGGCCCGTAAGATCAGGGATAACCTCACGCTTGGAACCGCGACTCAAAACCAGATCCACTACTCGGGCCGGTTTCACCAGACTACCTGCAGCTGGGTCCTGAATTGCAATTGCGCCCAGCTTCACAAAATCCGAATAAACCGTCCGTCGGTCTCGTGCAGTCCCGTGGAGCCCGACTTCTTCAAGTCTTCGTTCCGCTACGGACAACGGCACACCCGTCACGTCCGGAACGGTAACAACGCCTCCACGCACTGCCGAAACCAGTGTAAACCAGAGACCTGCGGCAAATACGAGACCCGCCACTACAAGCCCATCTCGTCACGTACGCATGTACTGCTCCTCCTTCGCTCCAGTCGCGAACCTGCACATCAGGCCCAATCCCATGGTTCAGTCAGGGGACTGAATCCAACGTCTCGTTCCCCTGGTTGGTGCGCAACCAGCAAAGCTGCCCGCTCCCGCCCGGGACCGAAGTAAGGAATTGTATACCTTTAATTAAGTTTCCAGTCCCGGCTGCTTCGCAGACCAAAAGGCAGGGAACGGGCATTTCCCTGATTTCTTTTTTCTTTCATTCAACATTCGGCACGAAGCGCCGCAGGCCGTCTGCCTCATTGATTTACAAGATGAGAGTGCTGTGTTATATTCCCAGTCATGGAGGTGACCGTGAAAAAACATATCCTGTTCGTGTTACTTATTGCCGCGCTTTCCACAACGGCCTGTGGCCCATTCAAAGTCAATGAAATGCAGGAACTTGGCATAAAAAACCACACTCTGGTCATTTACTTTTCCAGAAAGATAAAACATCCCTTTGAACTTTCCATTGATAACAACAAGGTCCCGGTCGCAGCACCCGGCACTGGACAGCTCCTTCAAATACATAATTTAGAGCCGGGAGAACATCATATCAGTATAGTGTCCAACTGGTATATCTTCAGTCAACCTGTCCGGGATATTTCCTATGCACCGGATAAGAAGGAAACAGCACAGGTATTTTCTGTTCTAAAGTATTCAGAAAGCACAAGGCCTGTGCAGGAAGCAAACCCACCTGGATTATTTAAGAGAATGGTAAGTGCCCTGATTTTCTGGAAAGGTAAAGAAACAATAGCTGAAACGAAAATCGACACCTCAAAGATCTATGGAGAATTCACCGACTGAGGATTTCTATTCTCTGGTTTCCGTTTTCCCGGTTGACGATCTTATTCACTGAGGAATTTAGCAATCATTTCACGGTCATCAGCATCCAGCGCAACAAAGTGAACACCCATACCCGGGAGTTGCCAGTCCCCTTCATCATGGGTTTCCTCCAGACTGTAAACCACTTCCACTACTGAATGTATCGTCTTGGAAGAACCGGGTAAATTAAACCGAATCGCAAACCGAGTCCCTTCCGGGTAGGGACACACTGTCTCGAGAAACATGCCATCCATGCTGAGATTGTAGGAATAGAGAATGCTGACTTCATCGTCCAGAGAAAAATCCACCTGGATCTGAGAATCCAGACGGACGCAAGCGCGCTTATTTGAGTATTCTTCTTTCATGATTCCTCGTGCCGAATAGATAATTTTTCATCGTAATCCCGCTTCAGGATAATGCTGCGACCGGAAACAGCAATATAACCCAGTTCCACCATTTCCTTGATCATCCGGGTAACCGTTTCCCTGGAACTTCCAATAGTCGCGGCAATGTCGCTCTGCGGAAGCCTGTCAAATACTACACTCCCATCAATAAGTGGACGACCTTTTACCGCCGCCTCTTTCTGAAAATAACGAGCCAGTCTGTCAAACGCATCAAGAGAGATGAGATTTATGATTCTCTCATTGGCTGCCCGGAGCCTTTTGGAAAGTACCGCCAGGATACCGGCAGCAATGTCCGGGTTAGGTAAAATGTGATTTAGAAAATCCGCCCGTGAGAGTTTCAGCAATGAACCGGAAGATATACTGATCACATTTGCCGACCGTGTTGAGCCGTCCAACAGGCTCATTTCACCAAAAAACTCTCCCTTCTGCAGCGTGGACAGGATGATCTCTTTCCCCTCATTGGAGATCATCGTAACTTTGACCTCACCTTCAATAATCACATAGAGGGCATCACCGGGTGTATTCTCGCTGACGATAACTTCCCCTTTGCCTACATTGATCTCATGGCAGTGACGAAGAACATCGCGAAGGTTGGTATCTTCAAGATCCGAAAAAATTAAAATATTTCGGATTAACTCCAGTTTCTTGAGCTCAGTCATGCGATGGTCCCGGCTCTGCAATCATTATGCTGGCAATGGCATGCTTGAAAACAAGTTGCTCGGAATTTCCATTTACCAGTTGAACGGTAAAACGATCAAATGCCTTGACTTTCCCGATGAGTTTTTTCCCATTTACCAGAAAAATATGGATTCCCAGTTTTTCTCTCCGGATTCTATTGAGAAAATCATCCTGAATATTGATCGCTGGTGGTTTTGGTTCCATTATGTTTCCTTTCCCCCATTTCTTATCTTTATATTAATAAAATTATGAATTTCTGCAACCGGAATTTTCCCCGATAGCGGATCAACCTGGAACCATTGAACCGCCTGAGCCTTGAACCAGGTGAACTGCCTCTTGGCAAATCTTCTCGTATGT
>CBEUWV010000177.1:0-4826 GCA_965546895.1 uncultured bacterium | reverse complement strand
GATTTCCGCTCTTACCCTTTTCTGAACCATTCACCATCCACTTTTCACCATTCACGGCAGCTTTGCTGCCACTTTTTCTCGCACTCGCACTTTCTTACTCCTACTCCGCAGAGTGATGGGTGATGAGTGACAAAAGGGCAAAGAATGGCTAATTCCCTGAATTTTGGCTTGGGCTTGGCCATAAACCAGCAGCCACCCACCCGTGGAGGCAATGATGACGGGTAAAGCCGCAAACTGCCAGAGAGTGGCCGCATATCTGCAGCGAACCAGAGAGGAAGCTGACTCCGCTACGCTCCGTCACCTTCCTCTCTGGCATTCTCTGTCTCTTCTTTTATTCATTCCCCTGGTTTCCAAAGGGGACATTTCTATTTTGCGTTGACACGACTTGATTCACCGGGTTGCGTTTCTTGATGACTGTGGTACAATGAGATACACATAAGCTTTTTAGTGTAGAATAAGTTACGCTAAAGATGCGCTCGGAGCTTCACGTGGCTGCGAATTTTGGATCAATCAACCAAGAGGAGAACATATGTTAGATATTCGTGAATATGAGAGCATGGAGGAACTGAACGCCCGCATGAGTCGCGCCGAACTGGTGGATTTTCTGTACACCCACCTGGGTCGATTCGGCGATGAAAAGCCATCCATTGACCGTTGCCTTGAGTATGCTCTGGGCAATACGCCGGGGACCGGTGGTTTTGTCCTGACCGGGCACGAACCTGATGGACGGCTGGTCGGAGCACTCATCATGAATGAAACCGGTATGAAGGGTTACATTCCAGAAAACATCCTGGTCTATGTGGCAGTCCATGAAGACTGCCGGGGAAAGGGATACGGCGGAGCCATCTGTAAACACGCGCTGAACAAAGCGAATGGAGATGTCAAACTCCACGTTGAATATGACAATCCGGCAAAACGTCTCTATGAACGACTCGGTTTCACCAATAAATACGCTGAAATGCGCTGGTCCGCGGACTGAACTCAAATGTCTACGCTGGAGATCCGGACAGATCGCATCATCCGAAATATTGAAAAACTGAACATTTTTCTATCCCGACATAATGTGCAGTGGACTCTGGTCAGTAAAGTCTTGAGCGGTCATCGGGCCACTCTGGAAAAGATTGTGACCCATGACGCAATGTCTGGTGTTCATTCGGTTGGTGATGCCCGCCTGTCGAGCCTCAAGACAATGAAACAGATTCGGCCGGACCTTGTCACCATGTACATAAAACCGCCGGCCATTCGCAATGTGGAATCAGTTGTCAAATATGCAGATATCTCCCTGAACACTTACTATAAGACCATCCATGCACTAAATGATGCTGCCAGAAAGCAAGACAAGATTCACAAAATTATCATTATGGTAGAACTGGGAGAGCTCAGAGAAGGCATCATACGGGACCATATTCTGAATTTCTACGAGAGTGTTTTTGAGCTCCCTAATATTGAAGTTATCGGACTGGGTACGAATCTGGGCTGCATGTACGGCGTCGAACCGTCCTTCGACAAACTGATTCAACTATGCCTGTTTGAGGAGCTGATCAAGGCAAAATTCCACACCGAACTGCCCTTCATTTCAGGTGGCAGCTCAATCAACCTCCCATTTATTGCCAGAAAAAAAATGCCGGCCCGGGTCAACCATTTACGTGTTGGGGAAGCTGCCTTTCTGGGCACATCCCCCTATAACAACAAGAAATTCAAAAACCTTTCTGTCGATGCCTTCGAATTTCGTGGTGAAGTGATTGAGTTCTACCGAAAGGAAAATGAGCCCGATGGTATCATCTCCGATGCTGCTGTCGGTCACATAGCGGAGGAAGAAATAGCACGAAGCCAGACAGACAACATGTCCTACAAGGCTGTAGTGGATTTTGGCCTGTTGGACGTGAGTATTGAGGACCTGACCCCGAAAGACAAAGCGGTCAAGTTTGTGGGCACGACATCCGACATGACGGTCTTTGCAGTGGATGTTCCCAAAGGCAAGAAGCCAAAGTACCGCGTGGGTGGCACCATTAAATTCAAGCTCAGCTACATGGGCGTCGCCCGACTCATGAACTCCAAGTTTGTTACCAAACGACCGGTGTAACAGTCACCCTTCTGCCTATTCCACAATCACCCGGGGAATCTCCGCAGGCAATCTTGTCAATGTCTCATAGTTGACATTCTGAGTCAGGTCAGTAAAGGCTGATACAGTGATTTCGTGGCGTCCCTGTTTCCCAACGATAACCACTTCGTCTCCAGGTTCAACACCGGCGATATCCGTCACATCCACCATTGCCATGTTCATATTGACCATTCCCACCACCGGTGCCCGTTTCCCGTGAATCAACATGTGCCCCCTGTTGCTCAGAGACCGGCTGAACCCATGGGCATACCCCACGGGAATCACGGCCAGTGTTTCATCCCTTGCTGTGAGATACGAGGTGCCGTAACTGACAAAATTTCCTGCTGTAACCGTCTTCAATCCCATTACCCGGGATTTCCAGGAAATCACCCGGTGCAGCGGGTTTTTCGTGAATGATGTTTCCACTGCAAGTAAATTGTGCATCCGTGTTTCTTTGCTTGGCCAGAACCCATATTGAGCAATGCCGAACCTGACCATATCCATGATTGATTCAGGAATTGACAGGGCCGCAGCCGAACACGCAACATGCTTAATGGCGGGAATCAGTTTCCAGGAAGCAAGCATCTCTACCAGCAACTTGTAACGTTCCATTTGCTGGCTGATCCGGACGTAATTGGCAATTGATTCCGCCCCTGCAAAATGTGTACACATGCCCATCAGTTCCACCTGATCAGCATTTTGCTTCACAAGGCTACAGACTTTACTCAATTCCTCCCCTTCAAGACCTGTCCGGTTGAGTCCGGTTTCCAGTTCCAGGTGTATTCGGGCTGGTCGCCCACAGGCTTTCGCAGAACGAATTGCTGTCTCCATCCTATCTGCATCAAATACATAAAAAGAGATTCCTTTCTCAACCACCCATTCCACGGCACTGTGATCCATCATCCCCATCACCATGATATCTGTCGTGTCACGGGCTGCCTGCAAGGTCTGTTCAGCCTCATATGCATCATACACAGCAAATATATCTATACCCGCACGTTCTGCCAATTCAACAAACTGCGTGATGCCATGTCCGTACGCATTGCCTTTTATTACCGAGCAAAAACGCGATTTGCTCCCGATACGGCGTTTGAGGTAGTGGACATTCTTTCGCAATGCCTTTTCACTGAGCTCAATCCATGATGTCGGCTTCTGTTCCAATGGCAAGCCATTGTTCATATTTACCGGCACGATGAACTCCCCGACACGTCTTTCACAAGCTCCCACATTACATCTATCGAATGATTGAGTAACTCATCCGGAAAATCGTAGTCCGGGTGGTGTAGTTGTGGCTGATTTGTTCCGGACCCGATCCCGAAAAGTGCCCCAGGCACTTTCTCGGTGAATACACCAAAATCCTCTGACCAGGGAAATGCAGTTGCAGCTTCCACAATGTCCGCACGGACAGCATCAGCCGCATGTCGGACGCATGCCACACATGTGTCGTCGTTCACTGTTGCGGGAAACTCGTCACGCCATTTTATCTCTACCTCCAGGCCATGTGCTTTTGCAATCGGAATAATCATGGACTCTGCCCGGTTCACCATTCTGGCCATATCCTGTTCATGATGTGTACGGAAGGTCGCCATGACTTCAGCTTCACTGGGAGAAGTGCCAAAGGCTATTTCTCCAAGCCTTGCATGGATAACGGTTACCCGTGCCGCATGATCAAACCGGACACAATCCTGCGGCAATCGTGGCAGTTCACTCAACAGGTGCGTTACAACCGGCAATGGTGAAACGCCATCCTCCGTATGGGCTGCATGGGAAGTCTTCCCGCGCAGACGGACCACAAGGCCTCGGGACGCCGAAGCAAAGACCCCGTTCCGGACAATAACCGTTCCGATGGGAAATCCCGGCAGGTTGTGCCACGCGAACACACGATCCAGGTGAAATTGATCAAAATGAGGGTCCGCGACAACGGCAGCCGCACCGGTTGCCACTTCTTCTGCCGGTTGAAACAACAGGACAATGCGGCCGGACAGCTGGTTCCGAGATTTTGAAATCCGTCGCGCCAGTCCCACCAATGCCGTCATGTGGCCGTCATGACCGCATTTGTGGCTCACCCCGGGAACCTGGCTGGAATAGGGAAGTGTATCGGACTCCGGTATCGGCAAAGCATCCAGCTCGGCACGGAGCATGATTGTCAAGCCCTTGTTTTGACCTTCAAATATGGCAGCAATTCCGGTCCCGCCGATGCCCCGAAGCAATTTATCCGGCGATGTGAGGGACAGTTCTTCAGCAATACGATCCGCCGTTTTCTGTTCGCGTCCGGACAACTCCGGCTCCCGATGTATTGTGTGTCTAAGTTGTTTCAGAGCGACTTGATGTTTCATCATTCCTCCCTTCGGTTCACATCCCTCGGAATGGGTGTCTGCAATCATTGTGCTATGCACTCTCTTTGATGTCAAACCGGATTTCGGAATTTTCGTGGTGTGCAATACTTGACAGTTGGTTTAACCGGCCGGATTTCCAGGGAATACAAGAAGCCGGACATCTTCTTTTACCACTCCTGCCGCGGACGGCGCCGAAGGGGAGGAGCAGAAAGGGACTCAACACAAAGGTACCAGAGCACAATTGTCAGAAAGGGGGACAAAGAAAGCAGAAGAGAATTTAACACAAAGACACCAAGACACAAAGGTCAGAGGGAAGGGGAAGTGATGAGTGATGGGTGATGCGTGACAAAAGGCAGAGAATGGCTAATTCTTTGATGTTTATGTACCTT
>CBEUWV010000176.1:0-4846 GCA_965546895.1 uncultured bacterium | reverse complement strand
GCATGGAGCTGACGGAAGGTCTCTTCCAGGTTTCTGCCAACTGCGGGTGTAAGTACTTCCATTGCCTGAATCATACCATCGGGGTCAATAATGAACCGGCCCCGGATATCCACACCGGCTGCTTCATCATAAACACCGTAAACCTGTCCGATGGCACCACTCCCATCTGAAGCCATGTGGAAAGGGATGCCGCCATCTACCATTTTCTGAAGTTCTTCTTCATCCCATATTTTGTGAACAAACTGGCTGTCAACACTTACAGAGATGATTTCTACCCCAAGTTCCTGGAACCGGGCGTACTGGTCAGCGACCGCTGACAATTCGGTTGGTCAGACAAAAGTGAAATCGCCGGGATAAAAGCAGAGGAGTACCCATTTTCCTAAAAAATCCGATAATTTTACTGAAGTAAATCCGCCCTTCAGGTATGCGGGTGCTTCAAAATCCGGAGCCATTTTCCCAACGTGTGCCTGCATAACTGTCTCCTCTTTTTGTACCGAAGGCGTTTCCTTCGGTGTGGTTTTACTGCCTACTACTGAGCCGGTGGGCCGGCCGCAACCAACATCTGCCATGATTCTTCCTCCTTCTTGCGGAAAAAAACCTTTTCATGAGTTGTACATTCAAGAATCTAAGCCGAACCACGACTTTTGTCAAATACCATCAAGCTGCTGCTTCGACTCCGCCAATTTTCTGAACCTGGCGTTCTTTGCGTCTTGGCGAGAGAATCCCATTCTCATATCGGCGGTGCGGGTTCGTTCCCTTAACCCAGAGAATGTGTTTTGCCCTGTGCTAAAATAAGAAAAAGAAGGAGGAATCATGGCTTGGATTGCAAAACTCACTGCACTTTTGAATGATATTGTCAAAGGGAAAGAAGAGGCGGTGAAGATGTCGGTGGTGACGCTGGTTTCCGGTGGCCACCTGCTGATTGAGGACGTTCCGGGCGTGGGCAAGACGACACTGGCGCTGGGACTGGCCCGTGCCACAGCCTGCTCATTCAACCGCATTCAATTTACCAGCGATCTGCTGCCTTCTGATATTCTGGGTGTCAATATTTACAATCCCGCCGAGCAGAAATTCCGATTTAAGCCGGGTCCGATTTTTGCCAATATTGTGCTGGCGGATGAAATCAACCGCACCAATCCCAAGACCCAGTCGGCACTGCTGGAAGCCATGAATGAGCACAAGGTTTCCATTGACAGGGAAACGCATCCGCTTCCCAGCCCATTCATGGTGATTGCGACCCAGAACCCCCTTGAATATCATGGTACTTTCCCCCTTCCGGAAAGCCAGATGGACCGGTTCATGATGCACCTGCACATGGGGTATCCCGATTTTGAACAGGAAAAAAAGGCTTTGATGGAGATGCGCCCCATTGAAGACCTTGAAAAGCTGACGCCGGTTGTCAGTGTTCCGGAGATTCTGGAAACCCGGGACATGGTGAATCAGATTTTTGTAGACGAAAGTCTGATTGAATACATTCTGAGAATTACAGGGGCAACCCGGAAGCATGAAGATATCCGCCTCGGAGTCAGTACCCGGGGTGCCCGGTTCATGGTGCAGGCATCCAAGGGATACGCGTTTCTTCATGGCCGTGATTTTGTCGTACCGGACGACATTCAGGCGGTTGCTCCCTTTGTGATTGGTCACAGAATTCTTCTGAAACGCCAACATGAAATTCGACACGCAAGGGAACTGGTGGACACAATAATCCGGGAGATTCCCCGGCCAGTCTGAAAAAGATGAAACTGACACGGGAAGGGAAAGGACTGCTGATTACAGGTGTCCTCGTTGCAATGGCAGCGCTGAACACCGGCAATAACCTGATTTATCTGCTTACGGCAATGATGTTGTCGCTGGGCCTTTTAGACGTTGTGGTTGGCCATTTTAACCTTAGAAAACTCAGTGGCGATGTGGTGGTGGAGGAGCCGGTTTACGCAGGTGTGAGCCAGACAGCAGTGTACCGCTTTTTTAATGATCGAAAACACGGGACGGCCTTTCTGGTGAATCTGAGCGATGACGAAGCTGGAATGGTTTCCTCGGCGCCTCGGGTTGACGCTGAAGGCATGGTGGAAGTAAAGGATTCTGTGACGTTTGTTCAACGGGGACGTGTACGCCTTTCCCACATGAAGCTTTCGTGTGGATATCCCTTTGGTTTTTACAGAAATACGATCAGGTTGAAGAATCCGAAATCATTCCTGGTATATCCGAGGTTAATTGATGTGCGGAACTTGCTGGCGGGAGTACAATCCATTTCCGGTTCAGGGGCTTTGCCGCATCCGGCAGGAGAAGATTTTACAGATATTCGTCCCTATCGACAGGGTGACCCCATGCGGGACATTCACTGGAAGGCAACAGCGAAATCAGGGGGGCTGATGGTGAAAGAATTTCGGGCCGGGGTTTCCCGTCATGTGACCGTTGCGCTGGATACCGGCAAGACAGCGGAGCCTGAAATTCTGGAAAAGGGGATTTCTCTGGCAGCTTCACTGGTGGAGGTACTTTTTTCCGAAGGACATCCTGTCCGGCTGAAAACATTGTCCCGGGTCAGCGCCCCCGCCAGAAGCAGGGAGCAGTTTTATCACATCATGGATATGCTTGCGCTAGTACAACAGGAGGAGCTGGACCCACAGACCTTGCACGAGGATGGCCAGGGGATTCTCCTTGTAGTCCTGTGCAGCAGGGAATCTCCTTTCCGAAACCTGACTCAACATGCCGCGGGAGTGTTTGATGCAGTCGGGCTATAAATGGGCACTGTTGTTCATTGTGGCAGTCAGTCATACAGCTCTTGTGATTACCGGGGAAATGCCACCTGCGCTCTTTGTGCTGATACCGGTAACGGCAGCAGGATATCTGAGATTGATCAGAGGCAAAAAACCTGTCAACCGGGTTCTCTTGAATGTGGCGGCTTTTGCAACATTGCTGTTCTTTATCTCTGACATGTTTGTCATTTCGGGAGATCTCCTCATCGCTGTCGGAAATCTGACTCTGGCTTTCCATGCAATCAAGAGTTTTGATATTCGAACTCCGGGAGATGGCCTGCAGGTATTTTTTATGTCAGTGATTCAGCTTGTTGTAGCATCTGAACTGGACCAGCCACTGATATTCGGGGCTATTTTCCTTGTTTTCATCGCGTCGTCGGTATTGTTTATCATGGCGTCCCATCAGGCAGCCGAAGTAGAAAAAATGCCCAGAGGCCTGCTGAAATCGGGGTTTGTCTTGACAATTATGATCTTGCCTGTCGTGGCCTTGCTTTTTATTTTGATGCCCCGTGGAGCCGGAGGCCTGTTTGGCAGCCGAAATCGGCAGAAAGCGATGTCAGGCTTTGATGACAAGGTGTCTATCGGAACATTTGAGGAGGTCATCAGCAGTGCAGATGTCGTGATGCGGATTACCCTGCCAGAGGGGAAAATTGCCGAACCGTACTGGCGGGGAAAGGTTTTTGAAACCTATGAGAAAAATTCCTGGGAAAACCGGTGGACCCATGGCTTTCCATACCGGAACCGGAAAGGAGAAGTCCAATTTGTACGGAAAATGCCGAAGAATGGAATTGTGCAGGATGTACTGCTGAAACCACCCAAAAGCGGAACAGTATTCGGAATCAGTGAAATTGCCAGGATTTCATGCGACAGTCGCTGGGTTGTAGAGTATCCCAATGGTGAGGTGGCTGTCTCCAGGCGGCGAAAAAAGCGATTGAATTATCAGGTAATCAGTACGGGTAAACGGCCAAAAGTTCGGAAAAAGACTCTGGACCTCTATCTTCAGTTTCCGGATGGCATGGCAAGAACTGCGAGACTGACTGAAGATATTACCTCAGGGACTGTTGACGCCGCGGGAAAATGTCGGGCAATTATGAATTGGCTCAGAAAAAATTGCAGCTATTCTCTGAAGGTTCCTTTGGCTGAAAGCGTAGGCAATCCCATTGAGGATTTTCTCTTTAAAACGAAAAAGGGCTATTGTGAATATTACGCCACGGCCATGGTGTTGATGCTTCGATCCGCAGGGGTTCCCGCAAGGATTGTGGCTGGCTACAGAGGTGGTGATTTTAACCCCTATGGCGGATACTATGTTGTGCGCCAGGCAAATGCACACACCTGGGTAGAGGCTGCAATCGGAAAACAGTGGGTTCGATTTGATCCAACTCCTGCAACCGCAGGTGCCAATCGTTCTCTGTTCAGTGATTATCTGGATATTCTGGGGTTTGCGTGGGATCGCTATGTGGTGGGATATTCGGTAGAAGACCGGCAAACCTTGCTTGGGCAGTTAAAATGGCCGGGTTCAGACACGGGAAATACAGGACGACTGCCAGCGATGGCCATTGCTATGTTAATCACGGGGGGAATTATCCTGGTTGCGGGCCGGATGCTATATTTGTGGCATCGAAAGCATGAATTTAGAAAAAGGATGCGACCGGTTTCCATACTGGCGTTGCAGATAATGAGATGGCTGGAACGGAATCATCCGGAAATGAAGGGAATGGGTTGGAGAGATGCAATTCAGAAAATTAGGGACATTTCCCTCCAGACTCGGCTGAGATTATTTTTCGAGAAATATGAGGCGCTGCGATTCGGCTCTGGACCACTCCCAACGAAAGAACAAGTGGAAAAATTGAAAGAGCTTGCACGGGAAGCACGGGCGAAAAACAGGAACAGAAGTGATGAGTGACAAAAGGCAGGGAAGAGCGTCCTTATCGGACGCGTGGATAGTGGATGGTGGATGGTTGAGAAAGGGAGAAAAAGAAGAGCCAATCCCCTGATTTTTCCGTTTCTGCCCCCTACTCCTGCTCCTATTCTGCAGAGTGATGCGTGGGAAAAGTTTAAGTTTGAGTCTAAGTTTAAGTAAAGAAAGAAGTGTT
>CBEUWV010000175.1:0-4872 GCA_965546895.1 uncultured bacterium | reverse complement strand
TTGGTTTCCGGTAACATATCTTCCCTCTGAAAACTGAGGGAGACCAGAAACATCCCCAATGTCCCTTTCCGAATCAACTTACTCATGTCAATGGCATACTGTTCTTTGTCGTTAAGCTTTCCGGAGAGTGTGAGGGTTTGTTCCGCAACCCTTACCCCTACTCGGTCACTTTCATTAAAATTGTCACTGCGGGTCTTTTGGGCGTCTGTTTCAGCCACCTGGAGATACTGACCCAGCGTGGAAGAAAACACCTGCTTAACCGTTATCTTGACCTTTCGGACGTTGACAGCTGTAAAGCGGACGTGTTGTTTGTTGCTGGATGGAAGGAAGATACCGTCTTTTACAAACTCGATGGATGGCTTCACATTCGGAAAGCTGATATTGTGAACCGCAGCTTCTCTCAAACGGTTGCCCCAGACGTTGCGAATGCCGTTGTGGACCGTGATGGCATAGCTCTCCCCCGGTTTGAAGGAACCGGTTACAAGAATCTTGCTTCCACTTTTTTTCATGGTAAATTGCACTGCCGGTTCGACGGAAATAAATCCATTGATGTCCTGCTTTATATCCAGGCGGTCAGAAAAGATAATCGCAAAGCCCCTGTCCCCATTCTGAAAGGTCTCAAAACGGGAAACCTTGAACACTTTTGCGGGTTCCAGCAGAAATTTCCTTTCCATCCCGGTGGAAAGATCAAGGGGCTTCGGATTGATTCGAACCGTCAGGGTTCTGGTTGATTTTTCCCGTGAAATGGAAGGAACGGTGAAAGTAAAGCGCTTCTGGTCCTCACTCATCATCCACACGGCACGGATATCCCGGCCGTCCAGATCCAGCGAAACTGACTTTTTTACCATGGCGATTGTGGAAGGCTCCGTGAAGTCTACGGTCCCTTCAAAAGCTGCTTCCGAGGCGTCACCGGATTGCGCCGCGGTAAAGTTTCCATCCAGCCTGACAAGCTCCCTGTTTGAAACCTGAAAAGCCAGATCAATCTCTTTTAATGCTGATTCCTTTTGGCTGGGAAGCAGGGCGGCTACATCCAGCTTGCCTGCATAGGATTGGCCCAGTTTCAAGGGATGATCCGGAACAAAAGCCAGGGTCTGCTGATCCTGCCAGACCGCATGTCCGGAAATTTCCGGTGAAAAATGGAACACCGGAAGTTTCAACGGGGCGGTTACCTGGTTTTTACCCACAATCGGATGGACAAAGCGCACCCGAATGGATTCGGAGGAGGAAATGATTCCGGAGGTGATATGAGAAATTTCCTTTGCGGTTTCAATGGAATAAGTTGGTTTTGGGGCTGATTTCTGCTTTTCAGTGTGGCTGCACCCGCATGGGAGCAAAAAAAATGCGGACATAATTGCCAATCCTGCCCATGATCCGATTTTCCAGTGTTTCTTGCCGTACGATTCCCTTTTCACGATTTCCCCCTCCCGTAGTCAATGAAATTTGTATAAATCTTATCACAGAAAACAGAGTTCCATCTTCGGAGAAAAGGGAAATTCTGATACACTTGTAAGCGGATAGAAATGATAGAAGGAGTGCTGAATGATTAACCGAGATGAATTACTGGAGCGATTTACACGTTATGTAAAGATTTATACAACCTCAGATGAGGAATCCACTACTTTCCCGTCCACCAGTTGCCAATTTGATCTGGCAAAGATACTGGTGGCTGAACTGAAAGAAATGGGTGTGAAGGATGTGGAACTGGACGAATATGGTTATGTTTATGCCCGTATTCCCTCCAACACGGAAAAAGAAGTTGCCACGGTGGGGTTTATGGCCCACGTAGACACTGCCCCTGCCGAAGGTGGCGAAAATGTTAAGCCTCAGGTTGTCAGGAAGTATGACGGGGGGGATATTCAGCTACCCGGTGATCCGGCTGTGGTTATTTCACCGAAAGAAAATCCCATTCTGAAAGAACTGGTTGGAGATGATCTCATCACTTCCGACGGTACAACTCTCCTTGGCGCCGATGATAAGGCAGGTGTGGCGGAAATCATGACGGCAGCGGCCTACATGATGGCTCACCCGGAATTTAAACACGGAGAAATCAGCATTGCTTTTACCCCGGATGAAGAAGTGGGCCGAGGAGTGGACCATTTTGACGTAAAAAAATTCGGTGCTGCCTTTGCGTACACACTGGATGGGGGCAGATTAGGCGAACTGGAAGATGAAACCTTCTGTGCCGACAGTGCTGAAGTGATTTGCAGGGGAATCAACGTGCATCCCGGTTACGCAAAGGACAAAATGGTAAATGCCATTCGTATGGCTGGACTGTTCATGACGCTGCTGGATGAAAAAACGCTTCCGGAAACAACGGAAAATCGCGAGGATTACTACCATGCCACCGGCATCAAGGG
Organism: uncultured bacterium; assembly: GCA_965546895.1. Lineage (GTDB taxonomy): Bacteria > Acidobacteriota > Holophagae > Thermotomaculales > Thermotomaculaceae > UM-FILTER-49-7. The sequence goes on along the minus strand of CBEUWV010000175.1, from coordinate 2,515 downwards.
AATGGAAAACGAAACTGTCATCAACATGATTGTCCGAAGCTTCACTGTGGATGGCCTGAAGGACAGGGAAAAGGACCTGGAACGGGTCCGTCAACAGGTACTGGAAAAATTCCCCAGGGGCGAGATTGAGATTGTCATCAAGGAACAATACCGAAACATGAAAGAGGTGCTGGACCAGCATCCGGAAATAATGGAAACGGCAAGAAAGGCGTTTGAGAAAGCCGGAATCACCCCCATCCATAAGCCCATCCGCGGTGGAACTGATGGTTCCAGGCTCACATTTATGGGAGTTCCGACACCCAATGTTTTTGCCGGTTCCATCAACATGCATTCCAAAAAGGAATTTGCTTCCTTGCAGACCATGGAAAAGTCCACTGAAATTATTCTCCACATTGCGTCTGTTCTCGTCGAAGCATAAAAGATGTTTACGCCGGTGTTCCAGGGGGAGTTGGATCTTCCCCTGGACAGCGATTCTTTTTTTCAAAACCTGGAAAAAGTGGTTCAGCGGATGGGAAGAGAAGGGCGCTACACTTTTTCCCGGACATCTCCATCAACTGCTCACATTTCTTCAAAACGACTGAATCCCTTTGGTTACACTTTCAACGACGCATTTCTTACTGTTGAGACTGCTCCGGCCAGGGGGATTCATGTCCGGTTTCGGGTGAGTTTCATCAAATGGTTTCTGGCGATGCTCTTCCTGTCATTTCAAGTTCTCATTGCATTTGCCATTCTCATGTATTTCTACGTCCATCGCCTTCCCGCTGATGTTCAATCTACGGCATTTATGACTTTTTTCGTCGCGTTGACCTTCTGGGCCCTTGTCTGGCCCATTGTCATGATTATCATCTATCGTGTGATGCTTTCCCGCATGTTTCGAGTTCTCCTCCAGAGTTCTGCTCTGTTCAGCCATTTTGACAATGGGAAACTTAAATAAAATTCACATGAATGAAGCATTTGAATCGGTAGCAATAATCAATAGGGCCAAAAATAGCAAAAATAGCAAAAAAATTAAACATAACACTTTACTGAATACTCCAATGCCGGTATAATGAATCGATTTTCCGTTTTCTATCAAAATATGTATTGGGGGTTGAAATGAGAGTTTTCAAAGGATTGATTATTGTATTGGCTGTTGTGTCTGTTGCTTTTCTGATTGGTTGCAACAAGAGCGAAGCACCTGCAAAGAAAGCACCGGCTAAGAAGGCACCGGCTGCAGTGGAACAAACAACTCCGGCACCGGCTCCAGCCGCTACCGTTGAGGAAGGGGCCCAGACTGAAGAAATGGCGCCAGCCACTGAAGCTACCGAGCAAAAAGCTGAAGAGCCGAAAACTGAGGAACCCAAGACCGAGGAACCCAAAGCAGAGAATCCTAAATAGAAGTATCAGGCAATTTGCATTGAGAAAGGGGGAAGGCCAGGCCTTCCCCCTTTTTTTTGCGTTCTGCCAAAAAGTCCCGGAATTGAAAGTTTCCAATTAGCTCATCTTTTTATGATATTCTTTATGCGCATATATTTATATAGGAGTTGCTATGAAATACCTCTTGTTTGTCGGAGTAGCCGTCATGGGCGGTGGCATTGGATATCTTTATCATCGCTTGATTGGCTGCAAATCCGGGTGAGCAATCACCGGAAATGCTTGGTCAAGCATTATATACGGTGCCGTTCTCGCTTCATTGTTGCTTCAACCGGTGGCTGAACGTCTGGCCCGAAAATGGGAATTGAAACGTGGCCATTTCGCCAATCAAGTGGAGTCCGTTGATGGTTCCGCGGTGAACAGCCGTGCGGATGCAACGCCAACCGAATCTGGCGGGTCTGAAAATAGATAATCCTGTCCATTCCACCTCTTGAAACGACGTCTCAGTGAGTTTTCTCCTTCATTCGGCGACGTGTTTGCAAAAACAAGAAAAATATGTAAAGATTAATTGCTTTATCAAATGATGAACCCACATGCGAAATTGTGCTGTTTCGGGGAGGGAATGAACATGCGTGACAAAAAAATTACACGGGTTGCTGTTGTACAGGGAAGCCCCGTGTTCATGAACAAAGGTGATACGGTTGAAAGGGCCTGTGGCATGATTGTGGATGCGGCGCAGAATGGTGCTGATCTGGTTGTATTTCCTGAGGCATTTATTCCCGGCTATCCGGATTGGGTCTGGCTTGTGCCGGGTAGCAATGGAAAGGAATTGAATGAATTATACATTCCAGATTCAGCAACCAAGAAGCTCTGCGAAACTGCCGGGAAAGCAAATATCATGGTTGCAGTGGGCATTCACGAGAGAAATACAGAATCCAGCCAGGGGAGCCTTTATAACAGTCTGCTTTTCATTGACCACACCGGCAATATTATGGGGGTCCACCGGAAACTGATTCCAACAGGCGCCGAACGATTGATTTGGGCAAGGGGAGACGGTCGCACACTTCACACTTTTGACACCTCTCTTGGCAGAATCGGCGGGCTGATCTGCTGGGAAAATTTTATGCCGCTGGCCCGTCAGTCAATTTACACATCCGGGGCC
>CBEUWV010000174.1:0-4878 GCA_965546895.1 uncultured bacterium | reverse complement strand
ATCTTGGCGGTGGCTTCCACCATGCGAAGCCGGCTAAGGGGGAAGGCTTTTGTCCTGTGAATGATGTTGCAGTCGCCATCCGGAAATTCAAAGGGCTTCATGGTGACAAAAGAGTCCTGGTGGTGGACCTGGACTATCATCAGGGGAATGGTACGGCCCTTATTTTTGAAAAAGATGATGCGTGTTTTACCTACTCCATTCACCGGGACACCTGGGATAAAGTAGAATCCACAACAAACATGGACATAGAGTTGCCGGATCATAGTGACGATGCAACCTACCTTGAAGCATTGAGATCTACATTGCCGGGAGTTATGGATAACTTTCAGCCCGAACTGATAGTGTATCTGGCAGGCGGAGACCCGCACTATGCAGATAAGCTGGGCACTTTTGAGCTGACAGACAATGGCATGCTCCAACGGGATTTGTACGTGATGTCACAGGCAAAAGAAAGAGATTGTCCCATCGCTGTCGTGGCGGGTGGTGGCTATGGCAAGCAGTCCTGGAAACTGTATTATAATTTCATAAAATGTGTGATGCGGGGACAATGCAATGTTTAAAATTCCATTGAAATATCGTTGGACTTATCGTCACCTGACTTCTGCCGAATTGTCGAGGGACTGTTCCTTTGATCTGTGTCTGAGCAACCTGTTTGAGGAGAGTGAACATCGATTTCTGGACTTCTATTCAGAGCAGGGTTTGCGGCTGGCGCTGAAGCGCTATGGTTTTGTTGCAAAATTGAGAGAGCTGGGCTATGAGCAAACAGATATCCGCTTTGGAGTTCGAGAAGACGGTTCTCATTTTCTTGTCGTGTTTGAACCACCCTTTGACAAGGACAGTGTGACTGCAGAGTTGGTTGTCAGGCGGACAGCTCTGGACGAAATTTTCCCGGTTTTGAAGGTTGAGTGGCTTTGCCTGCAAAACCCAAAGGCAGCTTTTTCCGTTGAAAAACCGAGATTGCCGGGTCAACATTATCCGGGATTGGGTCTGGGGAAAGATGTTCTTTCAGTGATCCTTCTGATGGCGCTGAGACTCAAGTACATGGCTGTGACCAATGTCGCGGACCATTTTCACAATGCTTATATCTATTCCGGCAGTTTCCATTTCTACAAAGCGGAAGACGAGGCCCGTTTTAACGATTTTTGCCATTTCATGAAAGTAAACGAGCTTTCCATCGACAAAATTGCGTGGGCACTGGAAAATGGGGATATATTTGAAAAAGGGGAGGACACTCCCTACCACTGGGAACCGGCAGTTCAGATTCTTCCACTGAGATCGTCACTGGCTGAAAGGTACAGCTCGGTGGAGTATAGAAAGGCAGTACAAGCACTCCGAGGGAAATTTCAATTTGAATATCGAGGACAACTGTCCTCAAAGTGAGGCATCCTGATGGCATGTTTCTTGATGCTGTTCAGGGTGAAGGTTGAGACCGTAAGGAGGTTTTATGAAATCCAGAACAGGAATCGCAATCACAGGGATTCTGTTGATTCTTTTGACATCCTGTCACCATGCAGTTGTGGGTACCCAGGTGGGAGCCTACAATGGCCGATTCGGCGGCAGTGTTGGGATTCAGGGAGATTCTGATACAGATGGAATTGTGGCGCTTTCCCTGCTTGGGGCCTTGGTTGGCAGCGCCATTTACGCGGACACTCATCAGTATAAGCAGCAAGGTCTTTCCGCAATTGATGTCAATATTCAACCGAAAGACGCGGAAATCAGCCTTGACGGCGTTGTTGTGGGCACTGCGGATCAATTTGATGGATATCCGCATTTTCTCGTAGTGAATCCCGGCACTCATGAGGTTCAGGCACGTAAAACCGGCTTTCACACCTACCGGGTCACTGTTAGAGTTGCCCCGGGACAGCAGGTCAATTTGAACAAGATAATGGAAAGAGGCCGCGACGTGGCACCGGTTTCTCCCCCTGCGGAAACCAGGCCTTCTCCTTCTGTTCAGATGGCGGCGCCTCTGAAGGTTAATTTTGAGATCAATAATCCGGACGCCACAGTTTATGTCGATGGTGTGTTTGTGGGGACTGCCCGGGAGATCAGCCGGCTGCATGGCCCATTGGTGATAGATCGAAGTGCCAAGAGAATTACAGTTGTTACCGCAAATAATAAAAAGGTGTTTTTTGTTTCCGACCTTTTGAAAGGAAGCCGGGACGGCGTGATCCAGTTGAAAGTTGACATGTGACACTACGCCCGCTATTCTAAATTGACTGAAAAGCTCATACCTACTACTGCTACGGAGGAAATGTGAAAGCAACTATTTTATCTTTCATTGTATTTCTGGTTTCAATGCCTCTTTTGGCGCAAGGTCCAGCACCTTTTCAATATAAGTGGATTCAATTGAAAAATGGAATGCCGGTTCTGCTGATACCAGTGAAGGAAAATCCGGTTGTTTCTTCTACCATTGTGATGAAAGTGGGGCTGAAATATGAAAACAAGAAGAACAATGGAGTGTCTCATCTGCTGGAACATCTGATGTTCAATGGTACAGAAAGCCGGACCCAAAAGCAGCTTTACGATGATCTGGATCGCGTCGGCTGCTACAGCAATGCCTCTACTGGTGACCACTACACTGCGTATTATCTCCTTTGCGAAAAGAATAATTTCAAAAAAGCATTGGAAATTCAAGCTGACATGCTTTTCCATTCTACATTGCCAGTGGCCAAGGTTCCCAAGGAAAAATCCATTGTCATCCAGGAAATTAAGCGGGATAAGATGAGTCCGTCTTATGAAGAAGGACTTTTGTTTCGCCATGCCCTTTTCCCTGGCAGCAGCTACGGAATGAAGGTGCTGGGAGATGAAGATTCGGTAAAAAGAATCTCACGGGATGAGATCATCAAGTTTTATCATAAATACTACGCGCCTTCCAATGCGGTGGCAGTTATTGTTGGTGATTTTAAGGAAAAACAAATGGTTGAAATTCTGGAAAGCGTTCTGGGGACCATCCCGGCGGGAAATGTAAAAGGTGTGTCGGCAGACATTCGAATTCCAGTGGCGAAAAAAATGCAACTTCTTGAAGCAAAATCCCAAAACTACGACGTATACTATCGAATTTATCAGTGCGATAGGGTAGATTCCACGGACTTTGGTGCCCAGGAAGTGGCTGCAGAATTACTGGATCGCGCATTGAAACAGAAATTCAGTGACGTAGATGCGAGAATTTCCTGCTCCACTGTGTACACCGCAGATTATGGAATGATGAAAATTCGTGCCCGAGTGCCGGGGAAGGACAATGCAACCGAGTTTGACAAGGCCCTGACAGCATTTCTAAAGGGATTCACCATTGAACCGGATGATGTAAAGGAAATTGCCAATCGTATGATTCAGGACACTATATTTTCACTGGAACGTCCCCACTTCTTTGGGATGTTAATCTCACCCCAGATTGCCGCGGGCCTTAAAACCCCCCTCTATGCGCAAGATGTGACCGAAAAGTCTGTAAACCGGTTTATCCGGCAACTCAACGGTGAAGACCGGGGCATTGCCATTTTCATTAAAGGCGGGGAGGAAAAACGATGAAACAGGTTCTTTCAATCCTGACTCTTCTTGTTGCTACCTGGGGATTTGCGACAACAAAGCCCGAAGGCACAACCGTATCAGTACAGAACTTGCCGGGATCAGTGGCGGCAGGTTTTCATATTGCCTTGAGTGGCCGAAAAATACTGGAAAGGAAGCTGAATGCACCAGGCCTTGCAGATCTGACCGGGTACATTCTGGAACAGAACTACCGAAAAATGCAAAAGGACTTCGACAGACTGGGTTGCGAACTACAGTTTTATGACTATCCTTTTATTCCCTTTGACGATTATTACACACGGGATGAGATGTCATTTATTAGAGGGAAAGTTCCCAACAAGAACGTATTGAAAGCGATGTCCCTTGTTGCAGAACTGATTCAAAATGCTCGTGCTGTGGATGAAAAAGGACTGGCACAGGCGACACGTTCCTGTACCGGCGGAAACCGGATGCGCGCATCTCTCAGCACAGTGGCCGGGAATGAACTTAGAACACTTCTGTTTTCAGAAGATTATCCATCCTATCCGACCTATTTCAAGGGCACGGTACCGAATCTCGGGATGGTACACAAGTTTATGAAGATCTATTTTTCTCCCACAAATATGATTGTCACGGTTTTGGGTGATGTGGATGCAAGTGCGCTGAAAAAATCAATCGAAACGGTTTATTCCGGTTGGGGGGAAAAGTCCTCCAGGATAGAGGTACATAAGGCAAAACAGACGATTCCGGAAAAAAGGACAGTCAGTCTCGAAACCAGACGAAAGAGCCAGGGGTATGTGCTGCTGGTAAGGCCGTTGAAAGATGAAATGAATGTGAGGGAAATTGCGACCGCTCTTCTTTTCGCAAGGCAGGTGTCAGATGCGATTTCCTTCCAGTTGCGGGAGAAAGAAGGACTGGCTTACTCCATCGGGGCCAGTGTTAGAAATATTGGTGGCCACTATTTCCTTACCCTTGGCATGGGCACATCTCCAAAATTCGTGAAATCTTCTGCTGACCGGATGGACAATATGCTTGAATCCCTCCTGACAGGAGGGGGAATCGCTGAATCTGAGCTTCAGCGAATTCGAAATAGCCTCCTTATCTCCCGAAGAATGAAACGATTGACAAATGTCAACAAAGCATTTTTCAATGGGCTTGATTTGCTCTGGAATCGTCCTCAAAATTTTGAAGAAGAGGTGGACAATTCCATTAGAAAAATGAACGTGGCAGGACTTGAGAAGGCAAAAACACTGTTGAGTGGCCAGGAAAGTCGCATACTGATAAACGCGACTCAATAATGGAGGGTAGGGGTAGGAGTAGGGGTAAGAAACAGAACAATCAGGTAATTGGCTCTTCTTTTTTCCCTTTCTCAACCAT
>CBEUWV010000173.1:0-4889 GCA_965546895.1 uncultured bacterium | reverse complement strand
GTTTCGGCGGTCCCGCAGGTTTCGGCTTTGGTGCGGCAACTTTTTTCTCTGCCTTTGAAGCCGCAGGTGTTTTCTCCGGTTCTGCTTTCTTTATTCCCTCTTTCAGAGAATCCACCGGTTTTGCCGGGTTTTTTGATTTTTTTTCTTCTGTCATTTCACCGGCCCTCCACGAGATATTTTTCCCGCAGACTGGATTTCTGGATTTTATCCTGAAGCCTCATGAACCCGTACAGAAGGGATTCCGGCCGAGGGGGACAGCCCGGGATGTATACATCCACCGGGACAATCTTGTCCACACCCTGCAAGGTTGAATACGAATCGAATAAACCGCCTGAATTGGCACAGGCCCCCATGGAAATCACCCATTTGGGTTCCGGCATCTGATCGTAAATTTTTCGCAGTACCGGCGCCATCTTCAGGGTGACGGTACCGGCTACAATCATTAAGTCCGATTGCCTCGGTGAAGCCCTGAAAATGCCGGCACCAAACCGGTCAATGTCAAATCTCGCAGCACCTGCGGCCATCATTTCAATGGCACAACAGGCCAACCCGAAGGTAACGGGCCAGAGCGAGGACTTTCGCGCCCAGTTGAACACATACTCCAGACGCGTGGTAATTAAAAACTTGTCAACTGCTTCCTGTGTTACTCCCACTCCAATGCCCCCTTTTTCCACGCGTACACGTATCCAAAGATCAGGATGATCAGGAAAATTGCCATCTCAATGAACCCGAAAAGTCCCAGGGCACGATACTTCACTGCCCATGGGTACAGGAACACCGTCTCCACGTCGAAAATCAAAAAGATAACCGCTACCACATAGTAGCGTACGTGAAAGTTCCGTTCAGGTTCTTTGTCCACTTCAATTCCGCACTCGTAGGGTGAAAGCTTCGACTTATTGTATTTCGCCGGACGGAAAAACTTGGCTATCGCCAGAGTGACCAGCGGAAACAAAATCGCAATCACCAGAAAGATAAGCAGGGGGATATACTGTGCGTGAGACAAGACATGCCCTCCTTATTAAAATATACAACCTTCCCGATTTTCGCATAAGTAGCGCCGGGAATCAATTGCAATCTGAACATGCGATTCCTCGCAGGACACAACAGCAGAAATAAATGACCAAAGGAGACATTTTGTGAGTACTCTGGCTTCCTACGGACACCAACTGACAGGCATGATCGGTGTTGCGCTGATTATCGCAAGCTACCTTGCTTGCACAACAGACTGAATGAGGTCTGACGGACTTTGGTATCCTCTGCTGAACGGATCCGGGGCTCTTCTGATTCTGTTTTCCCTCTCCGTAGACTTCAACCTGTCGGCAGCGGTTGTAGAGTTGTTCTGGGTCCTGATCAGCGCCGTAGGTGTGTGGCGTTGGCACAAACGGCGCACTGTCACAAATGTACATCTTTCAGATGCCGACAATAAGAGAAAGAAGTAATCTCCCCTCGTAAGGAAAAAAACCAGGCCGCAATCCGCAGCTGACCTTCCCGGTGACTTCCTGGGCAGATATGGTAGACTGGATGCAGTCACAAGATCAAGATTTCGGAGGGATTTCATGGAAAACAACTGGGCTGTCATAACCGGTGCATCATCGGGAATCGGGAAAGAATTCGCCTATCAGCTGGGGCAAAAGGGCTACAACGTGGCATTGGTGGCGCGAACCCGCGACAAACTGGAAGCCATTGCTGCCGACATAAAAAAACAGTTTGAGCGGGAAACCCGGGTCATTGCGCTGGATCTGACCCACAGGGATTTTGCGCAGGAACTGTCAGACAGGACTGCTGACCTGACTGTAACAATGGTTATTAATAATGCGGGATTCGGCACCTCCGGGCCCTTTCTGGAAATAGAAGATAGCCGGGAAACCGAAATGGTTCAACTGAACTGCATCGCAATTACGCAGATCGCACGGCTCTTCCTGAAACGTATGGTGGAAAACGGGGAAGGAAATATGATTATTGTGGCATCCACTGCTTCGGTTCAGCCATGTCCGTGGTTCGCGACCTACGCCGCCACCAAGGCGTTTGACCGCTTTCTCGCTGAGGTACGAAATGAAACCAAAGGGAGTGAACGTACTGGCGCTGAATCCCCCGGGAACCGCCACCAATTTTTTTGCGGAAGCCGGACTCACAGACAACCCGAAGGGACTGGCTACGGTGGAACAGGTTGTTCAGACAGCCTTCAAAGCACTGGGGAAAAAGCCCTCTGTTATCGTAGGTGTCAACAACCGTCTTCTCTCCTTTGCGGGCCGATTTACTCCGGAAAAACTCCTGGTCAATATTGCCGCCCGCATTATGAAGAAGATGATCGGTACTTGATAATGTATCTGCTTTCCAGTGAGAGAAAGGCACGAGTATGTAAATGGTTCCATCAGAAACCGAAAATTCATGTAATATTGGACGGAACCGATAACCAAAACCGTACTGATTCCGTATAAAGATAAACACGGTAATTATTGTTTCCGTAAAAAATCCGCATTGCGAAAGAGGTTTTATGACACAAAACAACCTGTCTGAACAAAGCTCCGGTATCGGTAGAAAAATTGTCATGTTCCCACTGGTACGTATCATCATCTCCCTGTTTTTTGTGGTTCTCGTCGTTACATTGATCAATGCTATTTTCAAACCGTTGGGACACATGCTCTTCCCCGGCGAAAAACCTCCCATCGCCTGGGTCAGTATTCTGATGGTCTTTTCCGCTGTCGTTGTGACCTTAATCTATCTGGTCTATGTCCGGATTGTTGAACGCCGCCCAGTAACTGAGTTGGCATTGAAATACGCACCATCTGAAGTGCGAATCGGCTATGTTATTGGTGCCGCCTTGATGACCGTCAGCGTCGGCATCCTCTGGTTGCTGGGTCAATATCACGTGACGGATTTCAATGGTGCCACTGTGCTGATTGTGCCGTTCTTTGCCACAATTTTCATAGCCTTTTTTGAGGAGATTGTGTTCCGCGGTATCATTTTCAGAATCATTCATGAGAGCCTGGGAAGTTGGATTGCCGTGATCATTTCCGCATTGATCTTCGGATTCGCCCATGGAGCAAACCCCAATGCCTCCCTTTTCAGCAGCGTGGCCATCGCCCTGGAAGCGGGTATCCTGCTCAGTGCAGTTTATCTATACACCAACCGGCTGTGGATGGTTATTGGCATGCATATTTCATGGAATTTTTTTCAGGGTGCGGTGCTGGGTGTCAACGTTTCCGGTACCACTGCCAAGGGACTGCTGAAGGCAAAGCTGGAAGGGCCGATACTTCTCACAGGAGGGCCATTCGGAGCAGAAGCGTCCATCATAACCATCATCATCTGCCTGATTGTCGGTATTGTATTTCTCTTCCTGGCACACAGAAAAGGCAATTTTCAAGCCCCCTTCTGGTGCAGGAAAAATGAGAGCACGGAATCCGGCGACGGTGAATTACCAAGGTCAGAAGCCAGCGATTAAAGTGCAGGATATTGTTCTGTTACTCACACCGCTGGCGGCGACTGGGATTTCAGGATACGGTACTGTCTCAACAACAGAAAACCGCCCCACAAAACCGCTGTTGCCATAATCAATGAGCCGATCACCCAGAATGTCCGCGCGAGAAAATGGTCATACTTCAGAAGCCCGGTTTCGGTCAGAATATACTGCCAGTCATGGAAACCGTAAGGAGCCGTTCTGCCGGTGTTGCCCCCCACCAGGGGCATTACGAGGCGTCGCGCATCGTTAACGTAAGGTGCCAGATCAATGAAATTCTCTCCAAACCACCAGAAAGTCACCGCTGCGCCAAAGGGGTCGCGGGTTTTGAAAAGAAGAACCAGACAACAGACTAACGGAACAAGGAGTTGCCCCAGAGAACCGCCCATTGACGTGATCAATCTTCCAAAAGGCCTGAAAAAAACATGGCCTGCTTCATGAAATGGAAGATTGATCAGATGAAGAAAAGAATTGCCCGCATAATTTGATTGGATGGGTGCGGCAATCAGTCGAAGGCCCCATAGGATGACAATGGCCAGGATCAGCCCGCGGCCGATAATATACGGCATGCCTCTGTCAGGGTTGACGTAAAACAGGAGATCCCGCATCTTCTTCCCAAAGAACAAATTCTCAGAACCACCGGATGAGTGTCTGGCAGGGCGTCTGACACGTCCTGGAGCGGGTCGGAATTTCTCGAATATCAAACCGCAGCGGACGCATTCAGCGTGGGTAGTATCCTGTTCAAAACCGCATTTCGGGCATGTCTGTTGATTCTGTTCCGAATACTGGATGTCCAGACTAGATTCCTTCTTCATCCTGTCATCACCTTGCTTCCTGTTGGAGCCAGCTTACCATGAGGCCAATCTTTCTGTCAAAGGCTTGTTCATTACCTTCTCCTTCATGCACTGCCATATTCACGGCCACGTTCTATACATGCTCTTTCAGGAAAAGAAGGAGTACCTTCTTTGTGTAGCTGTAGGCATCAGGAGTTTTGCTGGCCCGGGGACCGGCTATATTCAAAACAGATATGCATTCCTGTGTTACAAAATCCCGTATTTTTTTCTCTGCCTGCTCAACCTGAACAAGTTCGGCATCAATGAGAACATAGGGTTTCTTTTCCCGGATACAAAAAAGAAGTGTTTGCTCCGTTCCCCCGGAAGGTGCTCCAAAATATACAATTACCGTGCCATCACTGTCGAGGACATTTTGTTTCGTGCGCGCTTTATACCCACTCCGATCCAACTCCCGAAGCGGATATTTTTCAGAAATAATCCCGTCTTCCGCAATCCGTCCTTTCGGACACCATCCACCCGCAGAAACTCCGCACTCCAGTGCAGCATCCAGTGCGGCCCGGTCCACGCCGGTTTGTCCCCCCGATACAATCTTCATCTTCCCCTCCAGAAAGTGTAAGTGAAAGTGCCAGTGCGTGAGG
>CBEUWV010000172.1:0-4898 GCA_965546895.1 uncultured bacterium | reverse complement strand
AACACATCACCCATCACAGTGCCGGAGGCACGGCATCACTCATCACTCTTTTCCCCACATACAGTTCAGCGTTGACGATGGAACCGCCCGCCGCACCTCTCACAATGTTGTTGACAAGGAGTGTGAAGCTGATGCGGTTTCCCTGTTTTTTCAGGCCGCCGGTAAACACGGTCATTCCCGGGGGCGTGCCGGTAAAGCTGAGTGCCGGTTGCGGCTGGTCGGGAGCCGACAGGTAGGAAACAGGCGTAGATGGCAGGGAAGGCAGGTCAGCCGGGGGCCGGAATTCAGCCCAGCTTTCCTGAATGTCAGGAATCGTCACATGATCTTCCAGTTCTATCCAGACGGTTTCCAGGTGGCCGAATTTTACCGGAACTCTTACGCAGGAAGGAAAGACAGCAATATTGAGGTGGAGAATAGCAGCCAACTCCCGTCGGATTTTCTCTTCCTCATTTTCGATGAAGGGAATAAGGTTCCCGCAAATATCCATTGAGGAAATCCCGGGATATCCGGCACCGGAAACAGACTGGTACGTGGAGACAAAAACATCCCTTATACCAAATTCCCGAAGGGGGGCCAGCGCAAGCGCGAGGCCTGTGGTGGCGCAGTTGGCATTTGTAACGATGAAACCGCCTTTTCCCCATTGTTGAAGATCAATCCAACTCAAGTCTTCGGGGTTCGCTTCCGGTATCAGGATGGGAACATTTTCCCGGCCCCGCATGGCAGAGGCGTTTGAAAACACTGCCGCACCGGCTTTTGCCAGTTTCGGTTCAACTTCTCCGGCAATGCCTGCGGGAAGCGCACTGAATACGATGGGAGGCGGCGCGTCTGCCAGCTCATTCAGTGAACGAAATGGAAGGGCTCCCAGAGATTCAGGGAAGGGAACCGGGAGCTGCCATTTTGTGGATTCAAGGTAGCACTGGCCATTCCGGTTGTCCCCGGCGCTAACGGCAACCACGTTAAACCAGGGATGTTTTTCCAGCATCCACATGAATACCTGTCCCACCATACCGGTGGAACCGAGGACGGCAACGGAGATACGCTCTCCTTTCGAAGGTCCAATTGAAATTGAGTTGTTCAGCTTCATGACAATTCCCCCGGCCGGTTCAGGTGCCGTACACCGCATTTAAGAGCGCGCGGCTGTCGTCACTTTTCTCCTGGATAAACAGATGAATCCCGGGAACGCCGAAATCCAGAAGCTGCCGGTACAACCCGGCCATGTACCGGGTTCCCCCATCAAAGGCCTGGGCCGGGGTTTTTGCCCCTTCCACCGCCGCCACCAACTTCTGGGGCATAGTTGCAAAAAACAGCCGGGGAATCTGTTCAATCTGCCGGCGGTTGGTAACCGGCTTGATACCGGGGATGATTGGAACGGTGATCCCGATGGCCCTTGCCTTTTCCACGAGACGGCGAAAGTAATCGAAGCTGAAGAACATCTGGGTTATGATGAAATCGGCCCCTGCTTCCACTTTCTGTTTCAGGAAGGCCAGGTCTTTATCCAGATTGGGGGCTTCCGCGTGCTTTTCAGGATAGGCTGCAACCCCGATACAGAAATCGGTGGCCACAGCGTTGTCCAGCTCATCCAGGTATTCTCCCCGGTTCATGGCCGCAATCTGGGTGACCAGCTCGGATGCATATCGGTGTCCTTCTTTCTCCGCGACAAAGCGGGTGTGTCCCGGCGCCGGGTCCCCCCTGAGGGCGAGGATGTTTTTCATGCCCAGGTAGTGGAGGTCAATGAGGGCATCTTCGGTTTCAAATCGGTCGAATCCCCCGCAGATCAGGTGGGGGATGGTTGTGACACCGTAGCGGTTCTTGATTGCGGCACTGATACCTACCGTTCCCGGCTTTTTCCGCCTGGGCCGCCGTCTGATCACACCGTTCACTTCTTCGTATACGGTGTGGGGCTGATGGTAGGTAACGCTGATGAACTTCGGGGCGAAATCCATGAGCCCCTCGATTGCGCCAAAGAGCTCATCCACACTTCGCCCCCGGTCCGGAGGTGTGATTTCCAGAGAGAGAATCGGTGCTGTCGCCTGAGTCAGAACAGTTGTCATTTTCATAATTCACCCCTTCCGGTGGCTTTAACCCTTTTATCTTCTTCGTATTGTTTCTGTCTGGCTAAATTCCCCAGCCAATAGGAGAAAAAAGCGGCTCCGTGCGCCTGCCATGTGTTTTCCGGTTTGTCCGGATCAAAATGGGCAGGCGGCATCACATCGGCCCGTCCCTTTTCCCTGTCCCGCTCCCATTCATGTACCAGGCGGGATACCGGGTATTCCGGGTGCCCCGTATGCCCGAGAAAACGCCTGTCGCTACCTTCGAAGATGAATGGCCCGATTTCCGGATCAGTTCCCAGAATGCGTACTTCTCCCCTGGCCACTGCCCGCTCAAGAGATGGTGCTGAAATACCGGCAAAGCGGCTATGGGGGCAGTGGAATCGGCCGGTTTCATCCCCCAGCGTAACGCCGGGAACGGGGCATGCCCCCGGGAATACACCAAAAAGCTTTTTCTCATACACTTCTTCTTCCATTCCCATTGCCTTCCCCAGAGCGATAGCGCCCCAGCAGAGCCCCATGGTTCCCGGAATGTTCTTCCTTGCGTACATAAGGATGTCCGCGAGTTCCGGCCAGTACGTAATACGGGTAAAGGGGAAGGTTTCCACCGGCGCGCCGGTCAATATCAGCCCGTCCAGTGGCCCTTCCGCCAGCGCCCCCTCAAAGCTGACATAGCGGCTGGCAAGATGAGCCGAAGGCGTGCTCCGGTAGGCATGGGTTTTCAATCGAATCCAGATAAGTTCAGTCCGGTAGCCCCGTTGATCCAGTGATGAAACGATAAAGGGCTCATAGGTGTGGGCCTCCGGCATGATATTGATGCAACCGATACGAAGGGGATGTGTTGGCGTTTCCGTCTTTTTATCATATTCTGTCACAATTTACCCCCTGCTTTTTGCAAGCGCCTGGTCAATATCTTCAATAATATCATCTATGTGTTCCAATCCCACAGAAAGGCGAATGAAATCCGGTGTTACTCCTGCGGCAAGTTGTTCGGATTCGGTTAGTTGCTGGTGTGTCGTGGATGCCGGGGGAATTACAAGCGTTCTGTCATCTCCGATGTTGGCGAGATGAGAAAGGAGCTGCACATTGTCAATAAATCGTTTTCCTGCTTCCCTGCCTCCATTGATGCCGAAACCGATGAGGCCGCCGCAACCCTTTGGCAGGTAGCGGGAAACGCGGTCGTGATGAAAATGGCTGGTCAGTCCCGGGTAATTTACCCAGTTGACAGACTCATTCATTTCAAGGTATCGGGCAACCGCCAGGGCGTTTTCCACATGACGGGGCATCCTCAAATGAAGCGTTTCCAGGCCCTGGAGAATCAGGAATGAATTAAAGGGACTTAAGGCGGGGCCCAGGTCCCGGAGCAGGCAGGTCCGAAGCCGCACACTGTACGCAATGTTCCCAACCGGTCGAAGCGCTTCCACAAACTGAATTCCATGATAGCTGGGGTCCGGCTCGGTCAGCTCCGGGAATTTTCCGTTTTCCCAGTCAAAGTTTCCGGAATCCACAATAATGCCGCCGATGGAGTTGCCGTGTCCCCCGAGAAACTTGGTAGCTGAATACACCACAATGTCTGCACCCAGATCGATGGGACGTTGAAGCCACGGCGTCAGCACCGTATTGTCGACGATCAGGGGAATCCCGTTCTCATGGGCTATGTCCGCAAGCCTGTCAATCTGGACAACGTCCAGTTTCGGATTCCCGATGCTCTCCGTGTAAATCAAGCGTGTTTTTTTGGTAACAGCGTTTTGAATCCCCTCCAGATCATCCGGGTCCCGAAACGTAACCTCAATTCCCAGCTTCGGAAGCGTGTGGCTGAACAGGTTGAATGTGCCGCCGTAAAGGGAATTGGTGGCGACGATATGCTGTCCTGCCTGTGCAATGCAAAGAACGGCCAGTGTAATAGCGGATTGCCCGGACGCAACAGCCAGCGCGGCCGCCCCGCCCTCCAGTTCCGCAACTCGTTTTTCCAGGACGTCCGTGGTCGGGTTTGAAAGACGCGTATAAATATTCCCGAATTCCTCCAATCCAAACAGCCGGGCGGCATGATCACTGTCCCTGAACACGTAAGACGTCGTCTGGTAAATGGGAACGGCCCGGGAGCCGGTATCCGTATCGGGGGTGTGCCCCCCGTGAAGTGCAGTGGTTTCAAGATGTGCCATGGTTTTCCTCCTCAATATTAAAGATTATCGTTTGAACGTTTAGTAAACAGGACAAATGCCTGTACATTCGTTCCACAAGGAGGATGGAAGCAATCAATTGAATCAAAATAAAAGAATTCATGTCGCCATCGCCCGGCTGAAAAAAGCCTGATGAATGGCCATAACCGACAACGCGCGATCTTCCCGGTTCACCACAAAATAGGCGGCAACGGGGGACGCTCCGAAGGCAATCATACGCACATTGATGCCGGCAATTGCCAGGGCGCTGAACATCCGGGCCGCAACCCCCGGCTTCTTTCGAATTCCTTCTCCCACGACCGCCACCACGCCAACGCTCTCCCGGATACGCACAGACTCCACAGTATGAAGGCTCAGCTTCTCCACTTCAGCGGCGGCCCGCGTCGCGTCCCCGCTTTCAAGGAACAGGTTGATGGCCGTCTGTGCCGTAATCACCGACTTGATATTGATGCCGGTCCGACTGACAGCATCGGCAACGGCGGCAAGCAGTCCCGGCACCAGGCCCACCCCGTCACCCCGCACCTCCACAATGCTGAAATCATCACTGAACGTCACACTCTTCACCACCATTTCATCCACCGGACTTTGCCGGTGAATCACAGTGGCCGGACTAACGCTGCCTTCGGTCGGGAAGGGAAACAGCCGGATTGGAATGCCCCGGCCATAGAGC
>CBEUWV010000171.1:0-4903 GCA_965546895.1 uncultured bacterium | reverse complement strand
AGGCTTCAAGATACGACAGGACGCAACCGGCTATATTTCTCAAAACAAATAAGGCTTTGCTGTCAATACTGAATCTTTCACCCTCTCGGGATACCAGACCCAACTCCTGGAGAAAATCAAGTTCCCTCTGAATGTTTGAGGCCTGAGGCGTGTCTGTTTCGTAAACAAATTCCTTATGGAAAAGTTGATGCAGGAAAGCATATTCCTCCTGTACATCCGCGAACGTAAAAGAGCTTTTCCTAAGCTTCAGGATAGAAGCGGCAACAAAGGAGACGTCAATGAAATGGTGGATGATGTTGTTTTTGTAGTATTCCATGTAGCTTCTTCTTGATTCAACAGGCCGATAGACAATCTGACCATCAATTGTGTACTCTTCTATTCTCTCGGATTTGACAAGATAGTCCAATACTTTAAAAATTGCTTCATCAATGGATGTTAATAGTTCCGCGACAGGCACCTTTCGGGAGCTGAAAAATCGAAGGGCGTAGTCAAGACGCATCATAAGACTGTCACGGGTCATTCCCCTGCGTACATTGGAAAGAAAAAGGATCGAAACAAGGGCAATTGGTGTGATCAGGGTACTTTTCTGTATTTCACGAATGATCCGGTAACCGATCTGGTTCGTGAAATCCCGAAACTCTTTATCGTTCAGCTGATCCAGTTGAATACTTTTTTCAGCAAGATAATCGGAAAGAAGAAACATTTTTCCGAAATTCATGTACACCTTGCCAAAGTTTTTTCCAAGCAGTCGGGTGGTTTTCAGAACAGATCGAGCATTTTCCTTTTTCTTGACAGCTCCCTCTGCTTCGTTGAGATATGACCCTGTTTCAAAAAGTTTCCCGTAAATGATGGAGAGAGGTACAAATAGTAAATCTTTCACATCTCCGTTTCGGACAGCTGTAAGGTTTATGGCCATGAGCCCTGTTTTGGGATGGAGAAGTTTTCCGGTTCGACTCCGGGTGCCCTCCGGAAAAAATTCCTGAGGAATCTTGTCTTTGAGAATTCTCCGAACATATGCCTCCAGAACAAATGGATAGAGCTTATCTCCTTTGAAGCTGCGTCTGATAAAATAAGCCCCCGATCTTCTGAAAATAGGCCCCATAGGCCAGAATGAGAGATTGATCCCGGCAGCGATGAAGGGCAACATCAGATTGTTCAGATTGAACAGATAGGAGACGATGAGGTAATCCGCGTGACTTCTGTGGCAAGGCAGAAGCAGTGCGGGCGCTTTTCGGGAAAGAATGCGGTACTCTTCCATTCCTTTTCGGTCAATCCAGAATCCCTCAATAATCTTTGGCCATGCCCAATCAAGAGTTCCGCGGAACTTCATAACAGTGGATTTTTTGAAATCGGCCGCCATTTCATAAAGAATCTTTTCGGCCCTTCGAAGGAGCTTCGTTTCCATTTCTTTGTCCCCGTCTGCTAAAACTGAGACTTGCCTGAGGAAACGGCGGTCTTTCAAAACTCGCTGGGAAATATGGGCCCGACTTCTCATTGGTGGGCCAACAACGGCATGCTCCATTCTGGCAAGGGACCGGAAGAGCCGACTTCTTATCTGTTGATCCCACTTTGGATTTCCGACTTCTGATAGATCAGGAGTGAAGGGGGTGCCGATTTCGAAGGCGATATTTTTGGGACGAAGCAACAGCATGTACCGATTGTAGAGCTCGGAATGATAGCGGTGTTTTCCGGAAAATAGAGGGTGCTTGGTGATGGGAAGGGGGTATTTGTTCCAGATGATGCGGATGGGTATCAGTACAAGTTTCCTGCCATCTTTTGTCGCTGTTTTTGTTAATTGACTGAAAAACGGCGGAATTCTCTGAAAGGCTCCCTGTGGTTGAAGGATAGCGACAATGGGTTGATCGGATTTCCAATTCTCGGACTGATTGATGGCTCTGGTGACATCTTTGGGATCGGTTGTAATAAAAGATTGGAGAATGGGAAGCTTTCTGCCGGTACTTGTCTCAATAACCCATTTCAAGAACCGTTTTTCCAGTCTACTATCATATTTAAGAATGAATACAGCAAGACTTTCCGGATTTTCAACGTTTTCCGTAATCAACTGAGTGACATGGTCTGTAACCTGAACGCGTGAAAAAATTGTTGTATTCTTCTGTCCCATGGTTATGATATTGTACCACAGGAAAGAGCGTCTTGTACGGAATTCCCTCTCCATGGCTTGCATTGAAAATATTGAGGTTTCAGGTAATGGCAACAAAAATATGTGACGTTTCAAGTTTAAAAAAGGGTCGGGCGACAATTTTTCGGCTGAAAGGCGAACAAATTGCTTTGTACGTTGACGGAGAAGAGATATTTGCCTTTTCGCCGTTTTGTCCCCACGCCCGGGCCAATTTGACCATGGGTAGCTTCCACGAACAGGAAGTCAAGTGCCATTGGCACGGATGGCGGTTCAGTCTGCGGGATGGAGAGGGGTTGAATAACGATTCCAGATTGAAAACATATCCGGTAACAGTTGAGAATGGGATTGTATTTGTCGAGCTAAATCAACAAATAGAGGAAAAGAAACCGACTGTGAATGAAGATCCTTTCATGCCTGAAATCAAATGGAAGAAATGATGAGAGTCAGTCAGTCGGACTTTCAAATGCCCTCAAAAGCAGTTCGCTTTTCTTAACAGCTTTCTGCAGCCATTGGTCGTACAACTTCATCTTTCGAGTCTCCCTTAACGTTCCCATTTCCGGCAGAATTGACAAACGTTTTTTGTTTACAAAGTCACCGAGAATCATGGCAGTGGCAACAGAAACATTATAGCTTTCAGTAAAACCGTACATTGGAACAATGGTGTGAACATCTGCCAGTTGACAGATTTCTTCTGATGCTCCTGCGTGTTCATTTCCAACAACTACGGCGATTTTTGAATCTTGATAAACCTCAAAATCGTGGATAGGTACGGCGGTTTCTGTCATTTGTGCCACCACTATTTGGAATCCCTCTCTTCTGAGGCAGTCGATGCACGCGCGGACACTTCCGTGCGTGTGGATTGAAACCCATTTATGGCTGTATTTGGTGACCTTGCAGCTCAGATCCAGTGGAGTGTCCCGTTCAATGACATGCACATCCTGGATCCCCAATGCCTCCACCGTCCTGACAATCGCCCCCATGTTGTGGGGATCAAAAAGATTGTCCAGAACTACGACAATATCTTCCAGTCTGGCATTCAGGATTCGACGGAGGTTGTCAATGCGCTGTCCGGAAAGCAGGGATTCGAGAAATGTTCGTTGTTCAGGGCTAAGGGGGGATTGTGGAGTAATCTTCTTGATAGTCTTTGGTCTCATGCAGGAATTGTATCACAGCAGGGTAGGAAGAGAGTTGGAGCAGGGTAGGAAAAAGAGGCAGACAATAACAAACCGCCCATTCCTAGTCCTACTCCAACCCCAACTACTATTACACTGAAACGACTTCGGTTATTTCCGGGAGTTCTTCCCGCAGCCGTTCTTCAATAAAGAGCTTCAATGTCATGGTTGACATCGGGCATCCGCCACATGCGCCGAGAAGCTTAACGTAAACGACGCTGTCTTCGTATTTGACGAGTTCCACATCACCGCCGTCCATCTGAAGGGCGGGGCGAAGGTTATTCAGGGCTTGCTCAACTTTCTGTGAGTCTTCCATTTATTCCTCCTGTCGCTGCACTGTTTTATGAAAGGGCATCTGCAAGAATACTGATTCCCTTGTCAATGGTTTCCGAATCGATGGTAAGTGACGGCCGGAACCGGATAGATTGGTCTCCACATTTTAGAACCGCCAGACCTTTTTCCCAGCAGGATGCGGTGACACTATTCCGAATTTCAGGTGTCGGTAGATCAAAAGCCGCGAAGAGGCCGCGTCCGCGGATATTTGTAATTGCCGTTTTGGCTGTTTCTCCAACTTCATGAATCCGTTTAAAAAGATGGTCTCCCATTCTGGCCGCATTTTCCACGAGGTTATCTTCATGGATGATTTCAAGAATCCGCTTGGATCGAACCATGTCGGTGAAGTTGGCACCCCAAGTTGAGTTAATTCTGGAAGACACTTTGAAAACAGAATCCACCTCGTTGAGTTTGTCTGTTGCCATGATGCCGCAAACCTGTACCTTTTTACCAAAAGAAACGATGTCGGGCTGGATTCCAAAATGCTCAAATGCCCACATCTTGCCCGTGGCTCCAAGACCTGTCTGAACCTCATCTGCGATGAACAGAATCTCATTTTCTTCCGTGATTTCCCGTAAAGCGCGAAGGAACTCACCCCGAAAGTGGTTGTCTCCACCTTCACCCTGAATCGGCTCAATGATCAGTGCGGCAATATCATCCTTGTTCTCCTGAATTGCATTCTTAATCTCAACGATTGTCTGGGCTTCCCGCTTTTCCACATCTTCGATGCTTTCTGCAGTGAGGGGGAAGTGAATTTTAGGGTTGCTGACTCTGGGCCAGTCAAACTGGGGGAAATATTTAGTCTTGGTGGGATCCGTGTTGGTCAGACTCATGGTGTAACCAGTCCGGCCATGGAAAGCCTGGCGAAAATGAAGAACCTTCAACCCCTTTTCTTCCTGGTAGCCCTTGGCAAAATTCTTGCGGACTTTCCAGTCGAATGCAGCCTTCAGGGCATTTTCCACTGCAAGGGCGCCGCCATCAATAAAAAAGTAATTATTAAAAGCGGGGTGTGCGCCTAGTTTTGAGAAGGAATCCACGAAATCTGCCATCTGGGTCGTATAGATGTCTGAATTCGCTACCTTGTGAATGGAAGCCTCTTTCAAAGCCTCCAGGAATTCGGGATTTCTCATCTTGGGGTGATTGAATCCCAGGGGGAGGGATGCAAAAAATGCATAAAAATCAACAAATTCCTTTCCGTCTCTCGCATCTACCATGACGCAGTCGTGGCTCTTATCAAGATCCAGAACAACATGATAAC